>NZ_BAAGZM010000003.1:0-32092 GCF_054778495.1 Hymenobacter agri | reverse complement strand
GCTGCGCTCATTCCCGCCGCGGCTGGCGCTGTTGCCGAAGCCGCCGGGACCGCCGGTGTTGCGGCCGCCGCGACGGTCCGCGCTGTTGTTGTCGGAGAAGTGTTTCTTGCCCATGGGGAGAAAATTTGCGTGCCGTATCGCTACGGTACTGGTTTAGTTAAAACAAGTCGGTACCGGAAAGCCGGTAGCCAGAGGCCGACAACAACGCTGCTGTCAAAAACATTCTGACCACCGGCTTGCCGGTACCGAGGTATGAGGAGTGGCTACCGCTTAGTCGCGGCGGGCCATTTTGGCTTCGATGGAGTGCTGGGTGTGGGGCACTGCGCGCAGGCGCTCCTTCGGAATGAGCTTGCCCGTGCCGATGCACACGCCGTAGGTACCGTTCTTGATGCGAATTTGGGCGTTTTCGAGCTGCTGAATGAACTTCATCTGGCGCGAGGCCAGCTGGTTCATGCTCTCCTTCTCGGCCGTGTCGGCACCGTCTTCCAGCACCTTGGCCGACGAAGCAGTGGTGTCAGTGCCCGAGTCGTTGCTGCGGTTCAGGGTTTCCTTGATGAACGACAACTCCTTGCGGGCCGCCGTCAGTTTTTCCTGAATAATCTGGTCGAACTCATTTAAGTCCTCCCGCGAGTAGCGAATGTTGTCGTCGTTCATTAGAAAAGAGAACTACTGAGAAATGTGAAGAATTGCGGATTAGTAAGCAGCCCAACGCCTAGCGAAGCTAAATAGTTTGGCCGTTGCAGCAGCACCCGGGCGGCGGCCCGAAGCCACTACACGCTTGATTTTGCGGGCGCAAAGTTACGCCGTACGGGGCGCTTTTCCTCCGCTGGCTAAAAGCCCAGCATCTGAATGGCAGCCACCGCGGCTTCCACGCCCTTATTGCCGTGCTTGCCGCCGGCCCGGTCCCAGGCTTGCTCTAGGGTGTTGGTCGTCACCAGCCCGAAAATAACGGGTTTGTTGAACTTTAAGCCTACCTGCGTGATGCCCTGGGCCACGGCGTGGCAGATGTAGTCGTCGTGCTTGGTTTCACCCTGAATCACGACGCCCAGGCAAATCACGGCGTCAATCTCATCGTGCTGGGCCAGAAACTGCGCGCCCAGCGTCAGCTCGAAGCTACCGGGCACGGTGTTGCGGAAAATATTGTCGGCCACGGCTCCGTGCTTGAGCAGGGTGTCGTAAGCCCCGGCGCTGAGCACATCGGTAATGTCGCGGTTCCAGTCGGCCACCACCAGCCCGAATTTCTTTTCGCTGATGTTGATAAAGGAAGAAGCGTCGTAGTCGCTCAGGTTTTGCAGGGAAGTTGCCATGAGAAGTTGCTGGTCAGGTAAGCGCCCCGGAGGGCGGCGCAACGCGCGCACCGCACAAAGCTACTGCCGGGCCCGCTTGCTTAGTGAATTCGGCCGGTATCGCCCGCCGTGAGATTGCCGCAAAAAAATTGCGCTTCCCCAGACGGAGAAGCGCAATTCTCAAAAACATTGGCCGGTGCTTGGCGGGAGCTTACTTCTCCAGCTTGGCCTTGTACTGGCGAGCCTCGGCTACTTCCTGCGAAGTCGGGTACTCGTTGATGATGCGGTCGTAGGCCTTCAGGGCACCTTCGTCATCCTTGGCTACTTCGCGGGCGGTGGCTTCCTTCAGCAGGTAGCCGGGCGAGAAGTATTCGTTGGCGTTGTGGTCGGCGGCTTTGGCGTAGAGGTCGGCAGCTTCCTTAGCTTTGCCCAGCTCCAGCTGCGCGTCACCCATCAGGGCGTAGGCACGGCTCTGCACCAAGTAGTCGTCCGAGCTGAAATCTTCGAGGTAGTCGAGGGCGGCTTTGTAGTCGCCTTTTTTTAGCGAAGCCACGCCGGCGTAGAAATTGGCCAGGTTGCCGGCCTTGGTGTTGCCGTACTCGTTAGCTACCGTCACGAGGCCGGGAGCTTTGCCATCACCTTTAATGGCTTTGGTCAGCGAGTCGGCCTCCCAGTTATTCACGGCGCGGAACATGCTGGCCTGCGCCTTTTGGTCTTGCTGGTTGCGCCAGGTGTAGAAGCCGAACGCACCTACCACGGCCAGCACCACCACCGCCAGCACACCCAGCAGCAGGTTGCGGTTGCTGCGCACGAAGTCCTCGGTTTCGGCCAAGCGGGCAGCCAGGGCGTCCGGGTCTTCGAGCAGCGGGTTCTCGGGCGCGAGGTTTTCGGCTGGGGCCAGCGGGTCGACCGGCACGTTCTCGGTGGGTTGCTGCCCTTGACGGGCTTGCTGTGCCTGCTGGCTTTTGCCAGTGTAAGGAATCTTCGACATACTAAGTGAGCTGCTAGCGAATAGCTGTCAGCTGCTAGCTATTATTAAAATCAGATTATTCGTACCCTGCAAAGCTAACAGCTAATGGCTGACAGCGAACAGCTTTCTGCGACTAATCGTGAATATATGGGTAGTCGGCCTGCACATACACGTCCTTGAACAGTTCGTCGGGCGTGGGGTAAGGCGAATTCTCGGCGAAGTCAACCGACTCCTGCACCTGCGCCTTGATGCGCTCATCGATTGCCGCCAGGTCCTCTTCCGTGGCAAACTTGCTCTCTAGAATCGTGTGGCGCACGCCTTCGATGGCATCGCGCATGCGGTAGTCTTCCAGCTCTTCCTTGGTGCGGTACTTGGCGGGGTCGCTCATCGAGTGGCCCTTGTAGCGGTAGGTTTTGAACTCGAGCAGCGTGGGGCCTTCACCGGCGCGGGCACGCTCGGCAGCGCGGGCCACGGCCTCGTGCACGTCTTCCACGCGCATGCCGTTCACCGGCTCGGAGGGCATGTCGTAGCTCAGGCCAATCTTGTACAGGTCCGTCACGTTCGAGGTGCGCTGCACCGACGTGCCCATGGCGTAGCCGTTGTTCTCAATTACGAAAATCACCGGCAGCTTCCACAGCATGGCCATGTTGAACGCTTCGTGCAAGGCACCCTGGCGCACGGCACCATCGCCCATGTAGCAGATGCAGAGCTTGCCGGTCTTGTTATACTTCTCGGCGAAGGCAATGCCTGCGCCCATCGGCACTTGGCCGCCCACGATGCCGTGGCCGCCCATGAAACCAACTTCCTTGTCGAACATATGCATCGAGCCGCCCTTGCCTTTCGAGCAGCCGGTGGCTTTGGCAAACAGCTCGGCCATCACGGCATTGGGCGAGGTGCCCAGCGCCAGCGGGTGGGCGTGGTCGCGGTAAGCCGTGATATACTTATCACCTTTCTCCAGCGCCGACACGGCCCCGGCTACGCAGGCCTCCTGGCCGATATAGAGGTGGCAGAATCCTTTGATTTTTTGCTGGCCGTAGAGTTGGCCGGCCTTGTCCTCAAACTTGCGCATGAGCTGCATTTGCTCATACCAGGTGAGGTAGGTCTCCTTCGGGAAGGTGGCGGCGGGTTGGGCCGGAGCGGCTTTGCCCGAAGCCTTGGCCGTGGCGCGGTCGGTGCCGGGCATCACGGGGTCGGGCTGGGCCACGGTGGCTACACCGTTGCTCTTTCCTTTGGCGGCCGCCTTCGGAGCAGCGCCGTTGGTCGCCTTCGAGGCGGCTGGTTTTTTAGAAGCAGCTTTTACTTTCGTATCCGCCATAGCACGTTTAAGGAAAGAAATAATTCGCGTTGGGAGGGCGAAATTACGTAAAACTGCTGGCAAATCCGCACCTTATGACTCTTGACTCCCTCCAGCTGCTTTTTTTTAAAAATTACGACGACGCGGCCCTGCACCTTTCCCCTGGCCTCAACTGCTTCATCGGCGATAACGGCAGCGGCAAAACCAATTTGCTCGACGCCATCCACTACCTCTCGCTCACCAAAAGCGCTATTTCGGCCACCGATTCGCTCTGCATCAAGCAAGGAGCTGATTTCTTTGTAGTTAAAGGTACATTCTCAATTGATTTACCTAAGAGTCAAGAAGTTATTCAGGTAAGCCTGCGTCAGGGTCAGAAAAAGACCGTTACGCACGATAAGCAACCCTACGAGCGCATGGCCGACCACATCGGCCGCTACCCCGCCGTACTTATCTCGCCTTACGATACCGACCTCATTCGCCAGGGCAGCGAGGAGCGCCGCAAGTATTTCGACAGCTTGATGGCCCAGCTCGACCACGAGTTTCTGGAGCAGCTTATCTCCTACAACGCCCTGCTGCGCCAGCGCAACGCCGTGCTGAAGCAGGGCGTGGGTACGCACGGCTTTGACCGCGAATACCTGTTGGCGCTCGATGAGCAGTTGGCACCCTTAGGTCAGCAAATTACGCAGCGACGGGCCGCGTTCCTGGCTGAATACGTGCCCATCTTTCAGCAGCACTACCAGCAGCTCGCCGACGGGCGCGAGCACGTTACACTCACCTATAAGAGCCAGTTGCTCGATGCCGACTTCGCCCAGTTGCTCCGCGCCAATGAGCGCCGCGACTTCGTGCTGCAGCGCAGCACCACCGGCTCGCACCGCGACGACTTCGTATTTCTAATGGAAGAAATGCCGGTGAAGTCACACGCCTCGCAGGGCCAGCAAAAGTCATTCGCCATTGCGCTCAAGCTGGCCCAGTTCGAGTTGCTGGCCGCCAAGCAGCAGCACAAGCCCCTGCTACTGCTCGATGACATCTTCGACCGGCTTGACGACAAACGCATTGCCCGCCTGCTGGAGTTGGTGGCCAACGAAACTTTCGGCCAGGTTTTCCTGACGGACACCAACCTGGAGCGCACCGACCAGGCTTTAGCTCGCGTCACCATCCCCATCCGTCGGTTCCGGGTACAGAGCGGTACGGTATCGGCAGTCTAGCTAAGCTACGTACCCATTCCGGCTGGCCTCGGGCGTACCTTTGCAGCCCTGGCCGGCAGCTTCCGCTGCTGAGGCCGTAAGCTAGTTTCCTGTGAAAAAACCTTCCGCTCCCACCCGCTCCGGCGACATCATTCCGCTCAAAGAAGGTCTTGAAGCACTGGTGCGCGCCTACCGCCTGCAAGGCAAACTCAACGAGGTGACGGTAGTCTCGAGTTGGGAGCGGGTGATGGGGAAAGCTGTCGCTTTGAAAACCCAGGAGGTGTACGTGAATAAAGGGCGCCTATTCGTTCGGCTCAGTTCAGCCCCGCTTAAGCATGAACTTTTGATGGCGAAGACCCGCGTGGCGGAGCTCATCAACGCGGAGGTTGGAGAGGTAGTTGTTAAAGAAGTCATCTTCCTGTAGACGCTTCCACTACATCCTTCGGCCCTTTCGATTTCGCAGATTTTTTACGTGAGCTTAAAACCACTTTCGGGTGTTTGTCCAGGCTATCGTCGACGCTCTGCTCGCACTATTTTTTCTAGAGAAATTTGGGGGCTAGGGGCTACTGAATTACCTCACGCTCGCAACACGGGAACCAATGGCCATGCACTCCTGGTAAATCACACTCGACGGGAAATGTTCTGTGCAGTTCTAGTAGCTGTGGCGATGCGTCGCCTTATTTTTTTCATGCCTGATGTTTACCCAACTCAGGCGGATTTAGTGGTTCTGCGTCTTGCTTAGCTTATTCAATATTTTAGGCGTTGTTAAACCTTAGCTGCAAGTCATCGATACTTGGCGGTTACAGGCTAGGCTTTTTTTATACAGGCGTTCATGCGAACAAAAATGTTTCACGTGGAACAGTAATGTCACTTGGGCCCGTACACTTTTAGCAGAAGCTCATTGTAGGCTTCTAGTAGGGCTATATACTTTGCTTGGAGTAATAAAAGCTGACGTGAGGGGTCATTCTCAGTTGATTGAGCAGGTGTTACACGATGTGTAACAGGCGCGGGCGTAGTGTTACGAACAGGTGTCGTTACAAATGAAATAGCAGATTGTTGTAACGTTGTAAAATCATCAGAAAAATCATGATTGATAATTTCACCAACCTTCTTTACAAAGCTGTAATCAATTGTTTCTTCTTTGAATTTACGGTAAATAGTAGGACGCGTAATACCCAGCTCATCGACGATGCGCGTAATGGAAATACCGCTGTTTTTGATGGCTTCCTGAAGGATTTCGCCCTGATGTGGCATAGAATAAGGCTTAGCGTAACGCTGATGCAAATATGTACAACAGCTGTACGCAAAACAAATTTGTCCGAATAATATGTACAACAAATGTGTGCATTGAACATTCAAATTACACGTGTAACATTGTAAACTGATTAATTGTAACGTGTAGAATTGCATATAATAAACGTTACAAGGTCGTTCATTTCACAAGTATCTGCGACGGCTTGTACTACGAGTGAAAAAGCCCACAGATACCAGCTACGGGGTTTTATGCTAGAATTGTGGGGTATGCAACAGGGATAGCAGGCGGTTAGGGTAGTCAGTAGTGATGCCCTCCACTCCTATTGCCAGCAGCCGATGAAAATCGACGGGTTCGTTTACAGTCCAAGGTACAAGACGAATGCCCGGATAGAGGGAGCGTAGCTTGATGACCGCCGCGGATGTTACGGTGCGATGATTAGGCCCGAAGGTGGCAGGCTCAAAGCCCAGCGCTTGCAAACTTGAGAACCACTCCTGCTCGGGCTCGACCAACAGGCAGGTGCGAAGCTCGGGCCGCAACTGATGCGCCAGTTGGAGAATGCGCGGGTCGAAGCTGAGCAACGTGGTGCGGGCGGCAACGTCGGCGCGGTCGAGTTCGGCCAGTACCAAGGGAAGAAATTCAGCGGGGGCTGGGTGGTAAATATCATCGCCCTCGGGCAGCGATTTTATCTCGACGGAATAGCCAACCGCTGCATTGGGCCGCTGACGGGCGGCATGTGCTTCGGTGGCGGCCAGCGTGTCGCGTAGCAACGGCTTGCACGCGGGCTGGGCAGCCTGTTCGGGAAAGTCGGGATGAGGGAGGCCACAATTGCATTGCGCGATTACCGCATACGGCATGTGGTAAAGGTTGTGGAGCGAAACGGAAGTGCTGGGCAGCGTTTCGCCGTGGGGGCCGCGGCAGATGAGCGGATTGAGCCAAGGCTCGTGCGAAACCACTACCTGACGGTCGGCCGAAATAACGACGTCCAATTCTAACACATCAACCCCTAAGGTGAGGGCGTGGAGAAAGGCCGG
The DNA here is from genome assembly GCF_054778495.1 of Hymenobacter agri. Lineage (NCBI taxonomy): Bacteria > Pseudomonadati > Bacteroidota > Cytophagia > Cytophagales > Hymenobacteraceae > Hymenobacter > Hymenobacter agri. Next base: position 25,072 of record NZ_BAAGZM010000003.1, on the reverse strand, counting down.
AATCGTATTTTCGGGAAGCAGGCCGCGACAGCCGCGATGGCCGTGTACTTCGGGAAATTCAGGGGAATTGGCAGGCATAGGCACAGATACTAAGTGATGCAAAAAACAGCGCTGCGACGAGGATTATGCAGCGCATGGCCAATCAAACGAGTTAAATGGTGTAGGAGGCGTAGTGTGCAGGAAAACGCCTGAATCGGCCATTTGTAAGCCTACTCAAGGCGGTGAGAAAATCGTTACGCGTCGGCGAGTTTGCCGGGACCGGATTCGTGGGCGGGCGCTATCGCGAAGCCTGCGATATGCGGTAATTTTGCCCCTTCATTCTTCAATCGACTTTCATGAAAAAACTGCTGCTTTTTGTGTTGCTACTGGCCCTGATGGGCGGAGGCTATTATTACTACCGTACGCTGAAGGGCGGACCGAGTGGCTCGCTGGTAGCGGCCGCGGCGGCCGTGCAGACGCACGATATGGCCACCTTCGAGAAATACGTGGATGTGAACAGCGTGACCAGCCACCTGGTGGATGACGTGACGCAGCAGAGCTCGGCGCTGACTTCGTTGCTGCCGGGCGGTAGCCTGGTGATGGGTGGCGCAATACGCCTGCTGAAACCTGCCCTCTCGAAAGCAGCTCACAACGAAGTGCAGCGCTACGTAGAAACGGGCTCGCTGGAAGCTGCGGCAGCGGCCGCACCCAAGCGCTTGGTAAACGTCTCGCTAACCGGCCTTGCCAGCAAAGTAGTGAGCCCCGACAGCGAGTTCAAGGGTGTGAAGTACACCCGCGAGGAAGGCGACAATGCCTTGGTGGGCCTGGAGGTAACGCAGCCGCGCTACGACACCACGATGGTAGTGGAAGTGAAGATGCGCCGGCTGGGCGACCACTGGCAGCTCACCCAGATTACGAACAGTGCCGAGCTGCTACGCGGTGTGGCGAGACTGGAGAAGAAACGGCTGCTGAACTAACAATCTTTATACCCCTGCATGAAAAGAGCCCCAACCAAATGGTCGGGGCTCTTTTGCGTTTACATAGCTCGTGCGGGAGGTATTACACAATACCCGTGTTAGACTTACCGCGACCGGCGAAGAGGTAGTAGATGATGAGGCCGCCCAGGGGGAAGATGAAGATGATAACGGCCCACAGCAGCTTTTTGCCAATAGTCCAGGGCTGGCGGAATACGTCGAGCATAGCCAGGATGTCGAGGGCCAGCAGCACGTAGCCCCAGGTAGCGAGGCTACCGTCGGCATTGAAGCGGCTGCAGGAAGTGGCCAGCAGCGTGAGGGGAAGCAGAAGCGCTGCCAGCGGCAGGCGCGAAGCGTAGTGACGAAGGGTTTGCATGACAGGGGAGCAAAGGTGAAAGATTGATTTTGGCTCCCTTACGCAAGGATTTCAGAATAAGATATAAAAAATAAGATTTTTTAATATTAATCTACTGATTATCATTATCTTAAACCAATAAACCCGCTGATTTGCCGCACAAACTCGATGCCGGCAGCCGGCATGAACAGCAGCGTGAGCACCACGCCGTAGATGGCCCCGTAGAAGTGGGCATCGTGGTTGATGTTATCGCCCCGGCGACGGCCCTGGTAGTAAGAATAAGCCAGGTAGAGGAAGCCGAAGATGAAACCGGGGATACCCACCGGAATGAACATCATGTATATTTTATTCAGGGGCGAGAAGATGACTCCGGCGAAAAGCACCGAGGCTACCCCGCCCGAGGCGCCGAGGCTGCCGTAGTCGCGGTCGTCGCGGTGGCGGAAATAGGTGGGAATATCCGACACCACGATGCCGCCTAGGTAGAGCAGCAAGAAGCGCCAGATGCCGCCCACCGCACCAAAGCCGTCGAGGCCGGGCGCGTCGGTGCCGTTCACCAGCACGGCCAGCACCAACTGCCCGAACGAGTAGAAGGCAATCATGTTGAAGAGCAGGTGGCCCCAGTCGGCGTGCAGGAAGCCGGAGGTGAGGAAGCGGTACCACTGGCTATTGTCGCGGGCCATGCGGTAGGGCCGCAGTATCCAGGACTCCATGAGGTCGTGGTTGGACCAGGCGTAAGCGGAAACGAGGACCGTGAGGCCAACGAGAATCAGGATGGGATTGAGCATAGCAAAGCGGTGCGGACTGTAGCCCGCCGGAGGTATAAATGCCGGGTAAAAACGAAACTGCTGGCAGCAGCTTGCACTAGCTTTCGCGGTCCATGAGCTGGAGTGCGAGCTGGTGTAGGGGCTGCTTACGCTCTTTTGGCGCAGCTACGCGCTCCAGATGCTGCAGCGCATCTTGGAAGTAGGAATTGATGAGCGCCTCCGTCTGGGGGCGAATTTCGAGCTCGTCGTAGATGGCGCGCACGTCCTGCACCTTGGCGTCGGCGTCGGCCACGGGCTGGCCGATGTGCCGGGCCAGGATGGCCTGCTGGGCGGGGCTGGCCTGGGCCTGAGCCGAGAGCAGGAGGAAGGTTTTCTTGTCGGAGATGATGTCGCCGCCCACGCGCTTGCCAAAGGTGGCAGCGTCGCCGTACACGTCGAGCAGGTCGTCGCGCAGCTGGAAGGCCAGGCCGATGTCGGTACCGAACTGGCGCAAGTGCTCGGCATCTCCTTCCGAAGCGCCGGCCAGGCGGGCCCCCAGCTCCAGGCAGAAGCCGAGGAGGACGGCCGTTTTCAGGCGAATCATGTCCAGGTATTGGGCAATGCTGACCTGAGGCTCGGTCTCAAAATTCATGTCCCATTGCTGGCCTTCGCATACCTCCGCGGCCGTCTGGCTGAAGCGGGCGAGGATGCGCGGGAGAAGCGCGGGCGGCACGTCGAGGAACAGCTCGTAGGCGCGCACCAGCATCACGTCGCCGGAGAGAATGGCGACGTTGGGGTTCCACTTTTCGTGCACGGTGGCCTGGCCGCGGCGCAGGGGTGCCTGGTCCATCAGGTCGTCATGGAGCAGGGTGAAGTTGTGGAAGACTTCGGTGGCCAGGGCGGGCTTCAGAATGCCGCTGAGCTCATCGGTGAAGAGGTGGGCGCCGAGCAGCGTGAGCAGCGGCCGGATGCGTTTGCCGCCCAATCCCATGATGTAGCGGATGGGGGCGTAGAGGGTATCGGGCTGCTCGCCGTAGCTGAGCTGCGCCAGAGCGGCGGTGATGTTAGCGGGGAAGTCGGCTGGGGTCATAGGTGGTGCAAAGAACGGGGGCATCTGTCATTGAGAGTGAAGCGCAGCGGAACGTGGCAATCCGTCCTCTCAATGCTAGACGCCTGATAAAGCGACAAGCCCCGATTCTGGTTAGAACCGGGGCTTGGTTGGGTTTGAAAAGGCTACCAGATTTCACATCAATGCCGATTAGGCTTCGGCGCGAATTGAGGATATATGCCCGCAATTATGGCTGAGTTCTGCAAGGCCAGTTCAAAGCTGGTGTGAGCAAAAGGGTCTTTCTTCAAATCAGGTCGGTTGGCCTCATTGCCCGTTGCAGCTCGCATAATTCCACCGAACACCCGGTCCCGTATCAGCGCTGCATCGTCTGAAGAGAAACCAAATCCGGAAATCAACTCGCTCTCATTTTCATCATCAGGGGTGCCTTGAAGCGCCTGCTGAATCACAAAATCGGTAATGCCCTCTACGGTATGATTCGGAGGAAGTGGAACCGTCATGTCATCTGTCCACCCTTCCGGTATCTCGCTCATATCAGAAGCTGTTGCTGGTTTAAAAGAATCTCAACTTGAAAGCCGGTCACATTGAGAGGAAGGATTGCCGCGGTTCGCTGCGCTCCCCTCGCAATGACAGGCGACGGCTACCGCCGCTTGTTGCCCTTATGCCCGCCCTTACTGTGGCCCTTGCCGCCGCTGTGGTCGCGGTAGCCGCGGGGCTCGCTGCCGCGCTGCTTGCGCTCGGCGGCCTCGCGGTTTTTGATGTGGTCGGGGCGGTCGTCCACCAGCTCGAAGTCGATGGTACGGTCGAGCAGGTTGGCCGATTTTACCACTACCATCATCTCGTCGCCGAACTGGATGATGCGCTTGTTGCGGCGGCCCACGATGCGGTAGTTGTCCTTGTCGAGCTCGAACTCATCACCGGGAATATCGCTCAGGCGCACCATGCCTTCGCACTTGTTCTCCTCGATTTCGATGTACATGCCGCGCTCGGTAAGGCCCGACACCACGCCCTTGAACGTGTTGCCGATTTCGTCCACCATGAACTCAACCTGCTTGAATTTGATGCTGGCGCGCTCGGCATTCGCGGCCAGCTTCTCGCGGGCCGAGGAGTGCTTGCACTCTTCTTCCACCGGCTCGGCCGGCACGTTCTTGCCGCCCTCCAGGTAGTGCTCGAGCAGGCGGTGCGCCATCATATCCGGGTAGCGGCGGATGGGCGAGGTGAAGTGCGAGTAGTGGGCGAAGGCCAGGCCGAAGTGGCCCAGCGGCTCGGTGGTATAAATGGCCTTGGCCATGGTCCGGATGGCCAGCCCCTGCAGCACGTTCTGCTCGGGCTTGCCCACCACTTCGGAGCTGAGGTTGTTGAGCTCGGTGCTGATTTTTTTCGGGTTGTCGAGCTTCAGCTTGTAGCCGAACTTCTGGGCGAAGAGGGCGAAGGTCTGCAGGCGCTCGGGCTCGGGTGCCTCGTGCACGCGGTACACCATGGTGAAGCGCGGCTTGGTCTTTTTGAGGTTGAACACGAACTCGGCCACCTTGCGGTTGGCCAGCAGCATGAACTCCTCAATCATCTTGTGGGCGTCCTTGCGCTCCTTCACATACACGCCGAGGGGCTTGCCGTGCTCGTCCAGCCGGAACTTCACTTCCTGGGTTTCGAAGGTGATGGCGCCCTGCTTGAAGCGCAGCGCACACAGCTTATGCGCGATGCCGTTCATCAGATTTATCTCCTCGGCGTAGTCGCCCTCCTTGCTTTCGATACGCTCCTGGGCCTCCTCGTAGCTGAAGCGGCGGTCGGAGTGAATGATGGTTTTGCCGAACCACGACTCGTACAGCTTGCCGTTTTCATCGAGCTCGAACACGGCCGAAAAGGTCAGCTTGTCCTCGTGCGGGCGCAGCGAGCAGAGGCCGTTGGAGAGGCGTTCGGGCAGCATCGGAATCACGCGGTCGACCAGGTACACCGAGGTGGCGCGGTGCTTGCCCTCGCGCTCCAGCTCGGTGCCGGGACGCACGTAGTGGGTGACGTCGGCGATGTGCACGCCGATTTCCCAGTGGCCGTTTTCCAGCTTCTGAATGCTCAGTGCATCGTCGAAATCCTTGGCGTCGGCGGGGTCGATGGTGAAGGTGGTGATGGCGCGGAAGTCGCGGCGACGGGCAATTTCATCCTCCGCAATCACCTCGCTGATGCCTTCCGATTCCTCCTCCACTTCCGAGGGGAATTCGAAGGGCAAGCCGAACTCGGCCATGATGGCGTTTATCTCGGCCTCGTTGCCGCCAGCCGCGCCGAAGTTGCGGATGACCTCGCCCACCGGCTGCCGGCTGCTGTCCTCCGGAAACTCGTTGATGCGGACCAGCACCTTGTCGCCGTTGCGCGACTCGTGCAGCAAATGCGGCGGCACGAACACGTCGAAATACACCTTGCGGTTGTCCGGCTTCACGAAGCCGAGCGTGCCCTGAATCTGGATGCGGCCCACGATTTCGGGGCGTACCCGTTTGAGGACTTCCACCACGTCGCCCATCGGCCGGCCGTCGCGGGAGCCGCTGCGCAAGCGCACCCGCACCACGTCGCCCTGCAGGGCAAACTTGAGCTGGTCGGTAAACACGCGGATGTCGTCGTGCTCGCCCGTGCCCTCCGGCACCACGAAGGCGAAGTTGGGCGTGGCCAAATCGACGGTGCCAATGACGGTGTTCGATGGGGCACGCTCGGGGCGGTCGTCGCCGTCCACGTAGTCGAACCCGGCCGAACGGCGGCGGTGCACAATGGGGTCTTGGCCGAACTCGGCCTGCACCGAACGGTTGCGGGGCGGGGCGATGGGCGAGTCGCCTTTTTTGGTTGATTTTTTGGCGCTGGACGGCATCAAAGCCGCCGCTACAGCGTCGGTATCGGCGAGGCGGTATTCGTCGTTTTGAAGCAGCGTAATAAGGCCGTTTTTGCGCAGCACCTTGATGTGGGCAAAAATCTCCTCGCGCTGGCCCTTGGTCGTGACGCCGAGGCGGCGCGAGAGCTGGCGGTAGGCGAGGACTTTGGTGGGGTTATCGGCGAAGACGCGCAGGACTTGGTCTTGGGTGATGGCCGCGGGTTCGGGCTTTTCGCGCTTGGCGCGGGGAGCCCGGGAGTTTTCGGGGGTATTCATTTGGGTAAAAAGTGGCCGCCGAAAAGTGGTTTGGTCGCAGGCGGCGAGAGCGGAAAAATGAGTGGCTGGCGAGGCCGCGCCGCATAGTGAAACGCGGGCCGGGCCGGGAGGTTGTAGCGTGAAGGTATGGCCGATGTAGAGACGCATATTTGCGTCTCGTCGTAGGGGCCGTTTCAAGCGACACTGCAGTTGCTGAGCTACTGAACCGGCCTAGGAATGGCCGGGTGCTTTTGTTCAACGAGGAGACGCAAATATGCGTCTCTACATCCGTCCGACAAGCCTAAGCCCGGCTGGCTACGGCGGCTTCGATGTCGGCCAGGCTGTCCTTTGGGATGGCGGCCAGCAGGCCTTGGGTGTATTCGTGTTGGGGAGCGGCGTAGATGGCCGCCGCCGGGCCGCTTTCCACGATGCGGCCCTGGTGCATGACCAGCAGCCGGTCGCTCATAAACCGGGCCACGGACAGGTCGTGCGTGATGAACAGATAGGTGATGCCGAACTCGCGTTTGAGGTCGTTGAGCAGGTTCAGGACCTGCGCCTGCACCGAAACGTCGAGGGCCGAAACCGACTCGTCGCAGACAATCAATTTGGGCTGCAAGGCCAGCGCCCGAGCAATGCAGATGCGCTGCCGCTGCCCGCCGCTAAACTCGTGCGGGTAGCGCTGGAAATGCTCGTCGCGCAGCCCCACGGTGCGCAGCAGTTCCAGCACCCGCGCCTTTTGCTGCTGGCGGGTGCCGCCCACGTTGTGCACGCGCATCGGCTCCCAGATGGCCTCGCCCACGGTCAGCATCGGGTTGAGGGCCGCGTAGGGGTCCTGAAACACCAGCTGCAAATCGCGCCGACGGCGGCGCAACTCCCCGCTCGACAGCTTCGCCAAATCGGTCCCTTCAAACAGGATGCTGCCCGCCGTTGGTTCCGTGAGGCGGAGCAGGGCCCGGCCCAGCGTGGTCTTGCCGCAGCCGGACTCGCCCACGAGGCCGATGGTTTCGCCGGGGTAGAGCGTGAAGCTGACATCGTCCACGGCCCGCACGTAATCGGTGGCGCGGCGGAAGAAACCCTTGCGGAGCGGAAAGTACACCTGAAGGTTCTGAACCTGGAGAAGCGGCTCAGAACCGTTGGGCGCAGCAGCTACGGTGGGGGCGGCAACGGGTGCCGAAGTAAGCTCGGCAGGGCGTGGAACATCCCCCAAAACGCCATGTTCCACGGGGAACGTTTTGGCGGTTTCGATTTTATCGTGTAACTGCTGGGCCTCCACTTCGGGCGAGGATTCCGCAAGTGCCTCATCTGGCAGCGGAAGCACGGGCGCAGGCTGGGCCAAAAGTTGCCCGCTGGCGTCTTCCCGCATGAAATCGGCCACCACGGGGAGGCGTTTTTTGCCCACCGAGAGGCGCGGACGGCACGCCAAAAGCCCTTTTGTGTACGGATGTTGCGGATTTGAAAAAATATCCAGCACTCTCCCCTGTTCCACAACCTTGCCCCGGTACATCACCAAAATGCGGTCGGCAATTTCGGCCACCACGCCGAGGTCGTGGGTGATGAAGAGGACGGCCGTGTTGTGCTGGCGGCGCAGGTCGTCAATCAGGCGCAGCATACGGGCCTGCACCGTCACATCGAGGGCCGTGGTGGGCTCGTCGGCGATGAGCAGGGCCGGGCGGCAGGCCATGGCCATGGCAATCATGACGCGCTGCTTCTGGCCGCCGGAGATTTCGTGCGGGTAGCTGCCGAAAATGGCTTCGGGGCGCGGCAGTTGCGCCTCGGTGAACAGCTCGATGGTGCGGGCCTTGGCCCCGGCCTCGCTGAGGTCGGTGTGGAGGCGAAGGGCTTCCACCACCTGGCTGCCGCAGGTGTACACGGGGTTCAGCGAGGTCATCGGCTCCTGGAAAATCATGCCGATGTCATTGCCGCGCACCTGGCGCAGGTCGGTTTCGGCGAGTTTCAGCAGGTCGGTCTGGCCCAGCTTTTCGGACTGGAAGAGGGCTTGGCCGCTGGCGATGCGGCCGGGCGGCATCGGAATCAGCCCCAGCAGCGCCAGCGACGTCACGGATTTGCCCGAGCCGGATTCGCCCACAATGGCCAGCGTTTCGCCCCGGTTCAGCTCAAACGACACGTTGTCCACGGCCCGCACGTCGCCGCGGTGGCTGGAGAAATCAATGGTGAGGTTGGAAACGGTGAGCAGCGGGTTGGGCACGGAGGGAATTATGGGTAGCAGTTTGGGGTGGTTTCGGTACGCAAGAACGTCATGCTTTATCGCTCGATTTGCTTACTCCCCACTCATCAGTCCACCTATCCCAGTAGCTTTTGCAGATTTCATTAAGTCTTTTGACTGTCAAAACCGCTTTGCCTTGGTCGTAGACTTTCACTGTGGCGCAGTCAATTATCAAGCTCCCGCCACAGTAATCAAATTTTATATCGTGCTGATTACAGACGACAACGGTTCTGCCATCTTCTATCTCTGCCGAGAGTATTTCAAGTTCTGCTGCGAAAATGTCTTTCAGTTGCTCTAGTTTCTGCTCTGGTAGGTCAGCAGGATTCGGCCAAGTCAACAGAAACAAATCTTTGACTTGGCCCAGTTCGACATAAAAACGGTCAAATGACGGGTCAATGAGTTCGGCCAAATACTGGCATTCAACCGTCAACGTCAAAGAAGTAGCATCACCGTTCCATGAAGAAATGGTGCCATCGTGAAGAATTGAGAATATGTCCCTCACTTCTTCAACTGCTGTCATTTCAGGTTCATTCATAACGGCATCATTTACTGCTGCGGTAGAGATGCTTCGACTGCGCTCAGCACGACCGTTCTACGGAGTGACGTTCTACGGCCTGCCCCTCCCCTACTACGCCAGCTTCTCAGCATCGGCAGCAACTAGGGGCTGGGGCTCGTTGGGAGCGGATGCGGGCTGCGATTCGTTGAAAAAGCGGCTCTGGTTGAGCAGAATTAAGGCGACGCCGATGAAGATGGATGAGTCGGCGATGTTGAAGATGGGGAAGCCGTTGCTGTACGAGCCGCCGATGAGGGGCCAGGATTTGGGGAAATAACCCACGTACAGCGGCACGAAAATCATGTCGATGACCTGGCCGTAGAACCAGCGCGTAGGCGAGCCTACAGGGGCGTTATTGTAGATAATTCCGTAGAAAATTGAGTCAATCAGGTTGCCCACCGCGCCGCCGAGGATGAGGGCCATGCAGGCGATGTAGCCGGCCGCCACGCGCTGGCGGCAGAGGCGAATAATGTAGTAAATCAGCCCGCCCACGGCCAGCATGCGGAAGCCGGTGAGCACCAGCTTGCCGTAGGGCGCGGGCAGTTCGGCCCCGAAGGCCATGCCGGGGTTCAGCGTGTAGGTGAGCTTGGCCCACTGGCCGAAAATCGGGATTTCGCCGGCCGAACCGAGCTGCATGTAGGTATGCACCAAATACTTCGAGAGCTGGTCGATGGCAATGATGAACAGCGCCAGCAGGAAGAATTTAGCCGCAGAATGCTGGCGGGTGGTGAGCGTTGGGTGCATTTTAGAACGGAATAGTATTGCAAAGAACGGCAGGAAGTATCGGCCTTGGCGTTGACCTCACCCCCTGACCCCCTCTCCAAAAAAGAGGGGGCACCGGATATGCCGCAACGATTCATAAACGAAAAGAGCCCAACGCATTGCGCTGGGCTCTTTGTTCTAACTGCTCCGAACCGGTGCCCCCTCTTTTTTGGAGAGGGGGTCAGGGGGTGAGGTTGACGGCAGGTGGCGCGAGCGAGATGCCTCGGCGGCGCTCGCCATGACGTTCAATTATCCCAGATTCTCCGAGTCAGGCACTACCAGCGGCTCGCTGTGTTTCTCAGTCACAGCCACGGGCTCTTCCTGCTTGAAAAAACGGCTCTGGTTGAGCAAAATCAAGGCTACACCGATGAAAATGGAGGAATCGGCGATGTTAAAGATGGGCCAGAGCGAGACGTACTTCCCTCCTATCAGCGGCCAGTTTTGGGGCAGGAAGCCTTCGTAAATGTCGACGTAGAGCATGTCGATAACTTGGCCGTAGAACCAGCGCGTGGGCGAGCCAAACGGCGCGTTGTCGTAGATGACGCCGTAGAAAACCGAGTCAATCAGGTTGCCCACAGCGCCGCCGAGGATAAGGGCCATGCAGGCGATGTATCCGCCGGCGGCGCGCTGCTTGCAGAGGCGGATAATGTAGTAGCTCAAGCCAAACACGGCCAGCAGCCGGAACCCGCTGAGCACCAGCTTCCCATACGGGGCGGGTAGCTCGGCACCGAAGGCCATTCCGGGGTTCAGCGTGTAGTGCAGCTTGGCCCAGTGGCCAATGAGGGGGATTTCGCCCGCCATGCCGGGCTGCATGTAGGTGTGCACGGCCCACTTCGAGAGCTGGTCGAGGGCAATGACGAACAGCGCCAGCAGGAAAAATTTAGCCGCGTTTTGCTGGCGAGTGGTGAGCGTTGGATGCATTCTGGGTCTGTGGAATTCTATTGAACGTCATGCTGAACGCAGCCGAAGCATCTCTACTGCTTCGTTGGAATCAAACTCATGAATTCCTTCAATAACTACATGATTTTAAAGAGCTTGTACAGCAAAAACCAGCCTACAAAAGCGCCTAAATATGCTAGAGCCTTACTTCTGACAGATTTGTTAGCAATAAAAAAAGCTGAGTAGAACAAACCCGCGCTTAATAAAGCAAAGAGAATTCCCTCAGCTCCATCATTCGGTTTAAGCCCAACACCTAACACAATACCGGTTGTCAGGAATATGCCTTTAGCAAGTTGATTCTTTTCACTATCAGTCATATACACTCATTCACAGGGCTTTCAACGAAGCGGTAGAGATGCTTCGACTACGCTCAGCATGACGTACTATTGAAAGACGTTCTATTTACCGTCCTTTTGTACCTTTTACAACTGATTGTCTGAGGTTTTGTGCGACCAAAGACGAGCTTATTGACTGTTTGTACGGCCGAGGACTCGCCGGGGATTTCACCTCCCGGCGAGTCGTTCAGCCTCAGGCAGTTGCGACCTCCAGCCGAACCGGCACGGAGTAGTCATCAAATTCGAGCACCGAGCCGCCGCTGATTTCGGGCGCGAAATCGAGCGCGAGGGCCTGCGTTTCGGTGCGGATGTAGTCGCCGAACGCGGCCACGGCAGCCGTGAGCTCGGGCTGCTGGTCTGCCAAAGTGACGCGGATTTTGTCCTGCACTTCCAGGCCCGAGTCCTTGCGCAGGTTCTGTAGGCGGTTCACCAGCTCGCGGGCGAGGCCTTCCTGGCGCAGCTCGTCGGTCAGGGTCACGTCGAGGGCCACGGTGAGGGGGCCGTCGGTGGCCACGAGCCAGCCGGGCAGGTCATCGGTGCGGATTTCCACATCGTCGGGGGCTAGGGTGATGGGCTGGCCATCAACCTCCACGGCGAGGCTTCCCTCCTTCTCCAGCTTGCTGATTTCAGCCGCCGTCATCTGCTGAATGCGGGCGCCCACGGCCTTCAGGCGCGGGCCGTATTGCTGGCCGAGGCGCTTGAAGTTGGGCTTCACCGACTTCACCAGCACGCCGCTTTCGCTCTCGTCGTCGAGGAATTCGATGTGCTTCACGTTGATTTCGGCGCAAATCAGGTCCTCCACGAGGCCGACTTGCTCCTTGGTCGTGTCGTTCAGCACCGGCACCAGGATGCGCTGCAGGGGCTGCCGCACCTTCAGCACCGACTTTTTGCGCAGCGAGTGGGCCAGCGAGCTGATGCGCTGGGCCAGCTCCATGCGCTCCTCCAGCTTCGGGTCGATGCGGGCCGTGTCGGCCTCCACCAGCAGCGTCAGATGCACCGATTCCGGGGCCAGGGGGGTGTTTTTGGCCACGGCCTCGGCGCGCATGCCGTCGGTCATGTTCTTATACAGCCACTCGCCGAAGAAGGGCGCGATGGGCGACATCAGCTGCGCCACCACCACCAGGCATTCCTGCAAGGTTTCGAAGGCAGCGCGCTTATCCTGAGTCAGTTCGCCCTTCCAGAAACGGCGGCGCGAGAGGCGCACGTACCAGTTCGAGAGCTGGTCGGTCACGAAATCCTGGATGGCGCGGGCGGCCTTCGTGGGGTCGTAGTTGTCCAAGTGCCCGCGCGCTTCCACAATCAGCGACTGCAGTTTGCTCAGCACCCAGCGGTCCAGCTCGCTCAATTCGGCGTGCGGCACGCGGTCGAATTCGCTGGTCTGAAACTCGTCCAGGTTCGCGTAAAGCGCATAGAACGAGTACGTATTGAAGAGCGTGCCGAAGAAACGGCGCTGCACTTCGGTCACGCCGGCGGGGTCGAACTTGAGGTTGTCCCACGGTGGCGCGTTGGCGATGAGGTACCAGCGGGTGGCATCGGGGCCGAACTGCTTGATGGTGGCAAACGGGTCGACGGCATTGCCGAGGCGCTTGCTCATCTTCTGGCCGTCTTTGGCCAGCACCAAGCCGTTGGCAATCACGTTTTTGAAGGCCACGGAGTCTTCCAGCATCACGGCCAGGGCGTGCAGCGTGAAGAACCAGCCGCGGGTTTGGTCCACGCCTTCGGCGATGAAATCGGCGGGGAAATTCTTCTGGAATTGGCCCTCGTTTTCAATTGGATAGTGCCACTGCGCGTAGGGCATGGCCCCGGAGTCGAACCACACGTCGATGAGGTCGGCCTCGCGGTACATGGGCTGGCCGGTGGGCGAGACGAGGAAAATATCGTCCACGTATGGCCGGTGCAGGTCCACTTTTTCGCCGTTGGCGTAGGGGTTGTGGGTCATGATTTCGGCCGTCACGGCCTTGTCAATCTCCGCCTTCAGCTCGGCGATGCTGCCGATGCAGATTTCCTCCGTCCGGTCTTGGGTGCGCCAGATGGGCAGCGGCGTGCCCCAGTAGCGCGAGCGGCTTAAGTTCCAGTCTACCAGGTTCTCCAGCCAGTTGCCGAAGCGGCCGGTGCCGGTGCTTTCGGGCTTCCAGTTGATGGTTTTGTTGAGCTCGATGAGCCGGTCTTTCACCGCCGTGGTCTTGATGAACCAGGAATCGAGCGGGTAGTAGAGCACGGGCTTGTCGGTGCGCCAGCAGTGCGGGTAGGTGTGTTCGTACTTCTCCACTTTGAAGGCCGTGCCGTCGCCCTTCATCTTGATGACGATGCTCTCGTCCAGCGTTTTGTAGTCGGCGCCGGACTCGTCGTGGCCGTCGTAATTCTTCACCCAGCGGCCCGCAAACTCGCCCATTTGGGGCACGTAGCGGCCCGTCCGGTCCACGATGGGGCCGAGCGTGCCTTCGGCATCCGGCACCATCAGCGCGGGGATGTCGGCCAGCTGCGCGGCCCGGAAGTCGTCGGCGCCAAACGTGGGCGAGATGTGCACGATGCCCGTGCCGTCCTCCGTGGTCACGAAGTCGCCGTTGATGACGCGGAAAGCCCGCTCCTCGCCTTCAAACGGCGTGAAATCGAACAGGCGCTCGTACTTGATGTCGATGAGGTCAGCACCGGTAAATTCGGCAACAACCTCCCACCAAATAAGCAGACCTTTTTTGTCTGCCTGGCCCATCGGCCCGCTGGTTACGATAGGGCCTTTGCTACCAACTGTAATCTGGTTAAGCGGCATAACCGCACTGAAGTACTTACTCAGCAGTGCCTTTGCCAATACCACCCGAACAGGCAGGTTAGTGTATTGATTATAAGTATCAACAACAACGTAAGGAATATTCTTACCTACTGCTAATCCAGTATTAGCGGGCAGCGTCCAAGGCGTAGTTGTCCAAGCCAGGATGTAAACACCTGTTGAGCCAATTCCAGTGGTATCGGTCTTGGTTGTGGTGCCATCGGCATTTCTGACTTCGTAGCTGCCCATTGGAACTTCAGCCCCAATAGGTTCAGTGATTCCGGCAAAAAGCTTCTCCGACTTTTCATTCCGCTTCACTTTGAACTGCGCCACCACGGTCGTGTCCTTCACGTCCTTGTAGGTGCCGGGCTGGTTCAGCTCGTGCGACGAAAGGCCGGTGCCGGCCGCCGGCGAGTACGGCTGGATGGTGTAGCCCTTGTAGAGCAAGCCTTTGTCGTAGAGCTTTTTGAGCAGCGCCCAGCAACTCTCGATGTACTCCGGCTCGAAGGTCACGTAGGGGTCGTTGAGGTCAACCCAGTAGCCCATTTTCTCGGTCAGGTCGTCCCACTGCGCCTTGAAGCGCATGACGGTTTCCTTGCAGCGCTGGTTGTAGTCCTCCACGCTGATTTTCTTGCCGATATCCTCCTTCGTGATGCCCAGCTCCTTCTCCACCTGCAGCTCGATGGGCAGGCCGTGGGTATCCCAGCCGCCTTTGCGGGGCACTTGCTTGCCCAGCAGCGTCTGGTAGCGGCCGAAAATGTCCTTCACCGTGCGCGCCATCACGTGGTGGATGCCGGGCGCACCGTTGGCGGAAGGCGGGCCTTCGTAAAACACGAACGTGGGCTGGCCTTCGCGGCTGCTCACGCTCTTTTCAAAGATGCCGTGCTCCTTCCACCAGGCGAGGATGTCCTCGCCGAGCTGGCCGTAGTTGAGCGGCTGCTTGTATTCGGGGTATTTCATTGGGTTACGGGTCAACCCCACCCCCGGCCCCTCCCCACAGGGGGAGGGGTGCCAGACGCAGGATTGTGAGAATAATAGAGGTTCGTTGAACGCACCCCTCCCCCTGTGGGGAGGGGCCGGGGATGGGGTTAAATCGAGTAATCGCCTTCGTAATCGGAGGCTTTGTGCATTTCTTTCAGGTTCAGGTCGATGTCGTCGTCCTCTTCGTGGTAACTCTCGTCATAATGGCGGATGAGGGCGTTGGTATCGACATCACCCTTGCCGTGCTCAAACGTCACGAGCAGCGAAGGCAACAGAATCAGGTTCGAGAAGTTAGTTATCAACAACGACGCGGCCATGAGCATTCCCAGCGCCTTCGTACCGCCAAACTCGCTGAAGGCGAAGATGCTGAAGCCCACAAACAGCACGATGCTCGTGTAAATCATGCTGGTGCCGGCCTCGCTCAGCGTTACGGATACGGCGTCGCGCACCCGGCCACCATTCGCGGCCATTTCCTGCCGGAATTTGGCCAGCAAGTGAATGGAGTTATCCCCATCAATGCCCAGCGCAATCACGAAAATCAGGGCCGTGCTGGGCTTGAGCGCAATATTGAAATAGCCCATGATGCCGGCCGTGAGAATCAGCGTGACGGCATTGGGGATAAGCGCGAAAAGCACCGTTTTGAACGAGCGGAACAGGATGAGCACTACGAGGCCCACCAGCCCGAAGGCCATGAACAGACTGTCGCGCAGGGTGTGAATGACGTATTCGTTGCCTTTGGTGAAGATGATGGTCGTGCCCGTGGGCCGAATATCCATGCCCGTGCCCTTGAAGATGCGATTCATCTCCGGGATGATTTTCGTGTTCATCAGCGTGTCCAGGTTCTGGGAGCCGATATCAGCGATTTTCAGGCTGATGCGCGCCTTTTGGCTGGTGCTGTCCATAAAAGAGCGCAGCAACTTGCTGTTCATGCCCGCCCCGCCAGCGGAACTGCCCGAATTGGCCAGCGCACTCAGAATGAAGTTCTTCTCCGAGTTATCGGGCAGACGGTAGAACTGCGGATTGCCGTTGTAAAACGCCTGCGTGCTGGCCTTCAGGAAGGTAACCAAACTGACGGGTGGCGACAGCTCCGGTTGCGTCCGCAGGAACTTCTCAAACTGGTCGATTTTCTCCAGGTTTTTCAGCTTGAACAGGCCCTTTTTCTTGTGGGTATCAACCTCAAATTCTAGTGGCATCACGCCGTTGAAGTGGCTTTCAAAGAAGGCCAAATCGGAGTTCACGGAGCTTTTCTTGGGTAGGTCGTCCACCATGTACGACACCGCATCGATGCGCGAGATGCCGATGGCCGCGCCCGCCACCATCACCAGCGCGGCGAGGTACACGGTGGGCCGGCGGTCGAGCACGAGGTGGTCGAAGAACTCGAGCAGCTTGGTGAGGGGCGCGGCGTCGAGGTGCTCCAGCTGCTTGGGCGTGGGCGGCGGCAGGTAGGTGAAGGCGGCCGGAATCAGGATGAAGCTGATGATAAAAGCCGCGAAAATGTTGATGGTGGCCACTAGACCAAACTGGTAGAGAATGGCAATGTCAGTGAAGGCAAACACGATGAAGCCCACGGCGGTGGTCGTGTTGTTCATCAGCGTGACGAGGCCGATTTTGCGGATTACCCGCGTCATGGCCAGCATCTGATTGCCCGATTTGCGGTAGTCGTAGTGGTAACGGCTCAGCAGGTAGGTGCAGTTCGGGATGCCGATAACGATGATGATACTGGGAATCAGCCCGGTGAGCAGGTTGATTTTGAAGCCCAGCAGCACAATCGAGCCAATGCACCAGATGACGGTGACGCCCACCACGATGAGCGGAAACAGCACCGCCGACCACGTCCGGAAGAATACCAGCAGTGTGATACCGGTCACAATCATGGCCAGGATGGTGAAGAATTTCATCTCCCCGGCCACTTTGCTCGTCATCGTGGAGCGCACGTAGGGCAGGCCAGCGTAGTGCAGCTTGATGCCCGTTTTCTTCTCAAACTTCTCGGAGAAGCCCAAGATGTTGTTCATCACCGCCTGCCGCTTCGAGGAGTTCAGGAACTTGGGGTCCATCGTCAGGGCCAGCAGCGTGGCCCCGGTGTTGGGGCTGATGAGCTGGCCCTTGTAGAACTCCACGCTGTTCACCACGCGCATCAGGCTGTCGAGCTCCTTCTGGCTGCGCGGCGGGGCTTTGAAGATGGGGGCAGCTACGAAGCGGTTTTCGGCCGTGTCCTTGCTGATGTTGAGCAGCTTGCTCACGCTCAGCACCCCGTTCACGCCCTGCACTTTAGCCAGCGTATCGGTCAGCTGCCGGAACTCATTGAAGTTACCCAACTTGTAGATAGAGCTGTCCTGCAGGCCGATAACAAGCACGTTGCCGTCCTCCCCAAACGTCCGCTTGAACTGTTTGAAATAAATCATGTCCGGGTCCTGCTCGCTCACCACTTGGGCGAAGTCGTAGGTCATTTCCACGTCCTTGGCCTTATAGGCCATGAACACAGTAATGGCGGCTAGCACCGCCACCAGCGATAGGCGAAACCGGATGATGAAGACGGCAAGTTGTTCCCACATAATATCCTGCTAAAGAGGCAAAGTTACGTACGGGCCGGGCGCGCGAAACCTCACCCCCGGCCCCTCTCCTCAGGAGAGGGAAGCCTGACGTATTCACTACCAGCCTTTGAAATCGTCAAAAAGCCCCGTCTCAATAGGAAACGGGGCTATAAATGACGATGAACTTGCATCAGGCTCTCCTCTCCTGGGGAAAGGGGTCGGGGCGAGGCTTCGCGGGTGCAGCTCCTACAGCTGCTCGAAGATGCGGCGGAAGCTCACGGCCTCGCCGATGTAGTTTTTCAGCTCCGAAATGGCCATACGGGTTTGCTCGCGCGAGTCGCGGTGGCGCACCGTCACGGTGTTATCCTCCAGCGTCTGGCCGTCCACCACGATGCAGAAGGGCGTGCCGATAAGGTCCTGGCGGGTGTAGCGCTTGCCGATGGCGTCGCGCTCCTCCAGTACCAGGCGGAAGTCGAACTTCAGCGCATCGAAGATTTCCTGGGCTTTCTCGGGCATGCCGTCTTTGCGGACGAGCGGGAAGATGGCGGCTTTCACCGGGGCCACGGCGGGGTGCAACTTCAGCACGGTGCGGGTTTTGGTGGTTTGGGCGTCGCCCTCCCCTTCCGTGATGGTTTCTTCTTGGTAGGCGTTGCAGAGCGTGGCCAGAAACAGACGGTCGGCGCCCACCGAGGTTTCCACCACGAAGGGCACGTAGTTGCCGTAGGCCTTGCCGGTGGCGGGGTCAATGTCGGCGTCGAAATACTGCTGCTTTTTGCGGCTCAGGTTCTGGTGCTGGGTCAGGTCGAAATCGGAGCGCGAGTGAATGCCTTCGATTTCCTTGAAGCCGAAGGGGAATTCATACTCGATGTCGACGGCGGCCTTGGCGTAGTGGGCCAGCTTGTCGTGGTCGTGGAAGCGCAGCTTGGCGGCCGGCAGGCCAATGGCTTCGTGGAACTTGCGGCGGGCGGCCTTCCAGGTGTCGTACCACTCGCCCTCGGTGCCGGGGCGCACGAAAAACTGCATCTCCATTTGCTCAAACTCGCGCATCCGGAAGATGAACTGCCGGGCCACAATCTCGTTCCGGAAGGCCTTGCCAATCTGGGCAATGCCGAAGGGCACCTTCATACGGGCCGATTTCTGCACGTTCAGGAAGTTCACGAAAATGCCCTGGGCCGTTTCGGGGCGCAGATACACGGGCGGCGCGTCGCTGTCCACGGCCGAGCCCTGGGTGCTGAACATCAGGTTGAACTGGCGCACCTCCGTCCACTTGCCGGTACCCGATACGGGGCACTTGATGTCCTC
Source organism: Hymenobacter agri (assembly GCF_054778495.1). Classification (NCBI taxonomy): domain Bacteria; kingdom Pseudomonadati; phylum Bacteroidota; class Cytophagia; order Cytophagales; family Hymenobacteraceae; genus Hymenobacter; species Hymenobacter agri. The sequence continues at coordinate 6,461 of NZ_BAAGZM010000003.1, read as the reverse complement.
GTCGATGATGAGCTGGCGCACGCCGGCGAGGTCATTTTCCGTGAGCAGGCGGCCCATTTCGGCGGTGAGGGCGGCGCCGCGGGCAGGGTCGCCGGCGCGCTCGTACTCGGCGGCTTTTTCTTCGAGCAGCACGTCGGCGCGGTAGCGCTTTTTGCTGTCGAGGTTGTCAATCATGGGGTCGTTGAAACCGTCGACGTGGCCTGAGGCCTTCCAAGTTTGCGGAGCCATGAAAATGGCAGCGTCGATGCCCACCACGTCGGCGTGCAGCTGGGTCATGGTTTCCCACCACAGGCGCTTGAGGTTGTTTTTGAGCTCCACGCCGTTGGGGCCGTAGTCGTACACGGCGGCCAAGCCGTCGTAGATTTCCGATGACTGGAATACGAAGCCGTATTCCTTGGCGTGGGCCACAATGTCCTTGAGTTGCGCGGGTTCAGATGCTGGGTTCATACCCACAAAAGTAGGCCGGTACGACGGAAGCCGAAACTTCCCCGTACAAGGCGCGCCATTGGGCGAGGAATTGCCTCAACATCCCAGGAAAGGCCGTCATAACGAGCACTGCAAAGCATTTAGCTTGTCATCAGCAATGCAATCGGCCTGCCATGGTGGGCTGGTGACGGCGAGCAGGAGGCCCATTATACTCTGCATAACGGTCTGAATCAATTCTTTCTCGCCCACGTCACAATTCGGTAACATATCCACACTCAGCCCTATTCCTACCTTTGACGCATGATTACATTCAATTTCCCACAAAACCGCCTTTTATGTTTGGTTTAGAACCGCACGTTCTTCTGCTGCTGGGCCTGTGCTTGTTTGCAGCCTGCGCGTTCGAGTTCGTGAATGGCTTTCACGACACGGCCAACGCTGTAGCCACCGTTATCTATACCAATGCCCTGCGTCCGTGGGTGGCGGTAGTGTGGTCGGCCTTCTGGAACTTCATTGGCGTCTTCGCCGGCGGCATCGGGGTAGCCATGGGCATTATTTACCTGCTGCCGGTTGAGACCTTGGTCGACCAGAACGTGTACCACGGCATTGCCATGGTAGGCGCGCTCATCTTGGCCGCCATCATCTGGAACGTGGGTACTTGGTATTACGGCATTCCGGCGTCGAGCTCGCACGCGCTGATTGGGTCCATCCTGGGCGTGGGCATTGCCTACTCGCTGCTGCCCGAGTCGCACGGAGCCGCCGTAAACTGGAGCAAGGCCACCGAAACCGGCATTGCCCTGCTCGTGGGGCCGCTGCTGGGCTTTGCGCTCACCATTGGCATGATGTTTTTGTTCAAGCGTTTTTCGCCCAGCAAGGCCATCTTCAAGGAGCCGCACAAGCGCAAGCCCCCACCCCTCTGGATTCGCCTGCTGCTTATCACGACCTGCACGCTGGTGAGCTACTTCCACGGCTCGAACGACGGCCAGAAAGGCGTGGGCCTGGTCATGCTGATTCTGATTGGCATTGTGCCCTTCCGCTTCGCCCTCGACGAAAACAAGAACCCGCTCGACCTGCGCGAGTCGCTGGGTAAAATTGAGTATGTCATCACCCGTGTCAACCGCGCCGACCTCAGCCCCAACGACCAGAAAAGCCTGGCCGACATTCAGGCCAAAACCGCCGACCTCGACCGCATTTTCGAAGGCAAAACCAACGTGAAGGACCTGCCCCAGCAAACGCGCTTCGAAATCCGGCGCGATGTGCTGCTGCTGGCCAATCAGTCGAAAAAGCTGCTGGCCTCGCCCAACGTGAGCCTCAGCACCCAGGACCGCAATATTTACGACGCGGCTACCAAGCACATGAAAACCTTCACCGACTATGCGCCCTGGTGGGTGCTGCTGATGGTGAGCCTCTCGCTGGCCGTCGGCACCATGATAGGCTGGCAGCGCATTGTGAAAACCATTGGCGAGCGCATCGGCAAGGAGCACCTGAGCTACGCCCAGGGCGCCAGCTCCGAGCTGGTGGCCTCGCTCATGATTGGGGCCAGCACCCAATTCGGGTTGCCCTCCTCCACCACGCACGTGCTCACGTCGAGCATTGCCGGCAGCATGGTGGCCAGCCGCGGCGTCAAGAACATCAACCCCGGCATGGTGCGCAACATCGCGCTGGCCTGGGTGCTCACGCTACCCGTTACGATGGTGCTGTCGGGCGTGCTGTTTCTGCTGTTCCGGGCCATTCTGTAGCCCTTCAACCGGCGCCCTGCCCGGGCGCGGCATGCAACAAAAAAAGACCGGCTTCTAAGCAGAAGCCGGTCTTTTTTTGGTCGATGGAAACGGGGACTACCGGCCCGCGGCGGCCGGCGCAGGCCAGGTGGTTTTGCGAAAAGGCGCATCCGTGATGGCAAATGCGCGCTCGGGGCAGTCGTTGCGCACCGGCTTAATGCGCAGCTCGCCCTGCACGATTTGGTAGGTGCAGGTGCCCGTAGCCTGGTCGTCGCAGGGGCTGCTGCCGAGCAGCTTGCGCCAGGTCCACTGGTTGCCCTGGGTGGTGTAGGCCATTATTTCTATCACCTCGCGGCTGGTTGGCTCAATCAGCAGCAGGCTATCCTTCCGGAACTGTAGCACGACGGTCATGGGCGTCGGAACGCGCATGGTGCCCTGCCAGGCCGTGCCGGCCAACGGCGGGGCCTGCTGGGCCCGGGCCGCCATTGAAGTAAGAGCCAAGAGGCCCAGCCATCCCAACGGGCGGCGAAGCAGCGAATATCTCATGCAACAACCGAGTAAGCGTGAGACCAAATGACTGCTCAATATAGCGCCGCAACTATCTTTTGTTCAACTGTTGATAACATAAAAGGGTGCCCTTTGCGGGGCACCCTTTCGTTCGGGGGCAGCAAACTGCTGGCTGGCATCACTAGCCCATTCGAGGAAAATGCTCCCGGAACGGGCGTAAAGCGGCTGTTTTCACTGGTTTATCCACTTATCCACAGCAAAAAAGCGTTGAAATGTGGATAACCTCAGCTTACTTGGGCCACTGCACTTCCATGTCGTCGTTGATGAACACGCCGAAATTGACGAACTGCAGCTCGCCTTCTTCGAAGTATAAGTCAATCATCGACTTCTCGTACGATAGGCGCACCGCACCTTCTTCCATGGTTTCGAGTTCGGGCTCGGCCTGGTTGTGGCGGGCCATCAGGGCCTTCACCTGGTCGATGCTCTGGCCGTAGATGGCTTCGCCGTAGAGGCGCATGCCGGGGTTGTCGGTTTCGATGCAGCTGAGGCGGAAATCGTCTTCGCGGTCGAAGTACAGCGAGAGCAGGTAGTCTTCTTCGTGGTAGTTCCAGGCTTGGTGCTCGAAGTCGTCGTCTTCATCCGACTCTTCAATCTCCTCGGGCTCGCCCACGAGGGTACGCACTTCGTCCATGGTAGCGCCGAAGCGCAGCGGGCCCATGCCGGTGCCCAGAATGATTTCGTTTTCCTCGATGCTGGAGGGTTGGGGAGTGCTCATGCGATTGGGGTGAAGGATAGGTAGCAAAGGTAGGGTTGGTGCATGGTTGTTGGTGCGCGGTGCCTGGCAGTAGTCTGTCCTCCTAAGCAGGCCGCGTTATCCACGTACTTATCCCCTACTTCCCGTATTTTTCGATAAATGCTTCTTTCTGGCGCAGGTATTCGGGGTTGGCTTTGGCCTCGTCCCACTTGCGCTTGAAAATGGCGGCTGCTTCCACTTTATCCACATCGGGATGGGGATTGCGGGGCAATTCGGCCCGGCCGTGGGCGCCGCTCTGGCCCTTCTTATCGGCGGGCACGGGGCCGGCGTACTTTTTACCGCCCTGGTGGTTGGCGTAGCGCCGGGCCCGGGTGAACCCCATCTGGATAAACTTGCGGGCCATGTCGGCCCCCACAAAGTCGTGGGCCTTCAAATACGCCTCAAACAGCCCGTAAATCGTGTCGGACGACTCCCGGGCCGCCGCCGCGTCTTTAAAGCGCCAGTGGGGCAAAATTTCGGCCTTGTAGGGCTGCACCAGCAGCACGCCCTGCTCGCCCCGGCCCACGCGGTACAGTTCGGGGTGCTGGCGAAAATCGACGGTGTGGAAATCGAGGGAATAATCGAACGGCATGGGAAAGCAGAAGCAAAGGGTTGGGAGGTGCGTGCGTTTGTGCATAACTCCTACGGATTCGCGCAAAATCCGAAACCCCGCTTTTCGAAAATCCGAAACGGCGCTGGCTAAAAATTCCGGCAGCCGGCTTTTTCTGGAACTGGTTTTTGATTCTCCCTTTCCTTTCCAGTTTTCCCCAGTCTTACTTTTTGATTAAATTTTTTTCTTAAAAAGATTTTTTATTTCCACTCATTAGGTCGGTTGATAAGTGGAAAAGCCCACGAGGTTATCCCCAGCGTGGATAACGTGGGGGAAACCAACGCCTTTTCCACCGGCTATACACCGGCAATGTGGAAAATATAAGCTTATTTATCAGACGGTTGGAGTGATTTTCAACATCTCCACCAGCTTTCCCCAAAAGTATTTTCCCACCGAAAACGGGGGTGTGGGAAGGCGTTCTGACCGGGGAAAGTTATCCCCGGTTATCCCCGGGCGATTTGCCCTGTGCGGGCAGCCTTGCGGCCAAAAAAACTTCTACCCCACTTATCCCCGGGGGGAATCCATGTTTCCCCCAGGTTATCCCCGTGTTTATCCGCATTCAATAAGCAATGTGGAAAACTACGGGGAAAATCGGTGGATTAGACCGAAAAATGCGGGACAGTAACTGGAAATCAAGATTAGTTATCCACCAATGTGGACAGCTTAGCTGGTTTTGGCCGATTGCATGGCCGAAGTCAGGCTCATCGAAAAGAGCAAAACCAGCGGGGAAAAGTGAGATGGCTGGCGCTACGCAGCCTGGTCAAGCGGCAAAATGCCAATCTGAATAGCAAGGTCAAAAGTGCCCGGAAACCCACTAGAAGCAAAATCGGACAGTTTGGCACACTGTCGCGGAAAGCGCCTGCGCTTAGAATTTCAGCGGCTCCACCACGTCGAAGCCGGCGCTTATTTTTAGGGATTTGGGATAAATAAACACCGGCTCGGGGAGCACCAGCAGGTTGGGGTCGCCGCCGCGCCAGCGGCCGTCGCCGTCGGCATCGATGAGCACGCGCAGGCGGTAGGTGCCGGGCGGCATGTCGTTGAACACGTAGATGCCTTTGGGCGACCTAAGGCTGGCCACCACCTGAAACTTGTCGTCGAGCAGCTGCACCTCGTAGCTCTTCTGCGTGGTGCTGATGGTGCCCGAGAGGCTGGTTGATACGTCCTGCTCGCTCAGGCCCAGGCGCAGCGGTTTCAGGCGCAGGCTTTGGCCGGTGATAGTGCTGATGGCCGTGCTGTCGAGGATGATGTCGAGGCGGTTTTTGGCCTTGCTGTTGAAGCGTACGGCCAGCTGGCTGCGGTCGGGGCTGAGAGTGCCATCGGCGGGCAGGCGCAGAGGGCGGCGGCGCAGCGAGTCTTCCACGAGCGTGCCGAAGGGCTTGTCAGTGGCCACGCGCACAGGCACCGTAAACTGGAATTTGACTTGGCCCTCGGGGAAAACGGTGCGCGGGTTGCCCTCCACGGTGTAAAGGGGCGGGCTGGCCGCCTTCTTGGCCACCGTAGGCACCGGAAACTTCAGCTGCAAGGTGTCGCGGCTGCTGTTGCCGGTGCTGTCGGTGGCCGTGAGCAGGTAGCGGCCGTCGCCCACAGTGGGCGTTTTATAGACCACTACCGTGCGACCCCGTTCGGCCAGCTCGGTAGCTTCGGCCACTGCGGCGGGGTTCGAACCAGCGGGCAACTGGGCCAGGCTGACCGCACGCAGCCCCTCGTTATAGCTCAGGCGCAGCTGTGTAGGGCTGGGCGTGCGCGTGGTGAGCAGCGGGGGCCGTTGGTCGGGCTGGGTGAGTACGAGGTCCACCGGCGGCGTATTGCGGCCGACAATGCTAACGGGAGCGGGCAGGTAGGCAATTTTCTCGCCCTCGTCGTAGCGACCGTTATTGTTTTTGTCGGCCACGGCGTACAGCTTGTAGTCGCCGGATTTCAGGAAATTCAGGTTGAATTTGCCCTCCTTATCGGTCAGCACCGTGTAGTAGGGCCGGCCCTTGCGCACGCCGGCGGTGTCGGCCACACGGTAGAGACCAATGCTGGCCCCTTCCACGGCGCGCTGCGTGAGCACGTCGGTGAGGGTGCCGCTTACCCGGCCCGAGTCGAGCTCAGGGCCGGTGCTGAAGGTGAGGTACGCGTTTTTGGCCGGGAGCGCCTCGGTGATATCCACCACGCCCTCCCGGAAATTGAAGCTGTAGGTGGTGTTCGGGTCAAGCGGCTTATCGAAGAGCAAGCTGATGCTGTTGCGCTCTTCGCGCAGCTTGTAGGGGTTGTCTTCGGGCAGCTGGGGCGTAATGAGCAGGTTTTTGCTCAAGTCTTTGGTGATGACATCCTCCGAAAACGTGAGCCGGATGAACTTCTGGCTCACGTTGCGGGCGGCGCTGTCGGGCGAGCTGCTGATGCGGCGCGGCGGGGTGCGGTCGCGCGG
>NZ_BAAGZM010000002.1:0-32378 GCF_054778495.1 Hymenobacter agri | reverse complement strand
CACCGGCACCACCGTCACGACGGGGGCCACGGTCACCTTCGCGACGCTCGCCGCGGGGGCCGCGGTCGTCACGACGACCACCGCCACCTTCGCCACCACCGGGGTTAGTGAGCTGCTGGTTCGGCGAGAGGTCGGGCTTGCCGAACACCTCACCGCGCATTACCCACACCTTGATGCCGATTTTGCCATACACAGTCTGAGCTTCCGACAGAGCGTAGTCGATGTCAGCGCGCAGCGTGTGCAGCGGCGTACGACCTTCTTTGTACTGCTCCGAACGGGCGATTTCAGCACCGCCGAGACGGCCACCGCACTGAATCTTGATGCCTTCGGCACCAACACGCATAGCAGCCTGAATCGACATCTTCATGGCGCGACGGAAGGAGATACGAGCGGCCAGCTGCTGGGCGATGCTCTCGCCTACCAGCTTGGCATCCAACTCCGGACGCTTGATTTCGAAGATGTTGATTTGAACGTCTTTGCTGGTGATTTGCTTCAGTTCGTCCTTAATCTTGTCAACTTCCTGGCCGCCTTTGCCAATTACCACACCCGGACGAGCCGTGTTGATGGTGATGGTGATGCGCTTCAGGGTGCGCTCAATCACGATGCGGCTGATGCCGCCTTTCTGAATGCGCGCGTTGATGTATTTGCGGATTTTCTCGTCCTCCACCAGTTTCTCGGCGAAGTCCTTGCCGCCGTACCAGTTGGAGTCCCAGCCCTTAATCACGCCGAGGCGGAAGCCGGTTGGATTTACTTTTTGTCCCATGTGTGGTTAGGCGTTGGCTTCGGTTTCGGTGGAAGCGGTTTTAGCGGCTTGCGCCTGGGCGGCTTTGGAACCAGCCTTCTCAACCTTCGTGTCGATTTTCAGCGTCACGTGGTTGCTGCGCTTACGAATGCGGTGGCCACGGCCCTGGGGGGCGGGGCGCAGGCGCTTCAGCTGACGGCCTTCATCCACGAAAATCTCGCTGATGTAGAGGTTGGCGTCTTCGATGCGCTCGTCTTCGTTGTGCTGCTGCCAGTTGGCCAAGGCCGACAGGAGCAGTTTCTCAATCTTCTCGGCGCCGATATTGGCTTCGAAGCGCAACAGGCCGAGGGCCTGGGTCACTTTCTTGCCGCGCACGAGGTCGGCCACCAAACGCATCTTGCGAGGCGAGGTCGGCACATTGCGGAGTTTTGCTACTGCTTCCATCTTAGCGCTTGCCTTTATCTTTTTTGGCGATGTGACCGCGGAAGTTGCGCGTCGGGGCGAATTCGCCCAGCTTGTGCCCTACCATGTTCTCGGTCACATACACCGGGATGAACTTATTGCCGTTGTGAACAGCGAACGTGTGGCCCACGAAATCCGGAGAAATCATCGAGCGGCGCGACCAGGTCTTCACCACCGATTTCTTGCCGGCCGTGTCGAGAGCCGTGACTTTCTTTTCCAGCCGGAAGTCAATGTACGGCCCTTTTTTTAGTGAACGTGCCATCTATTACTTCTTGCCTTTGCGGCTCACAATGAGGTTCTCCGAATACTTGTTCTTGTTGCGGGTCTTCTGACCTTTGGCCAGAATGCCGTTGCGGCTACGCGGGTGACCACCCGACGACTTGCCTTCGCCACCACCCATCGGGTGGTCAACGGGGTTCATCACCACACCACGAACGCGCGGACGACGACCAGCCCAGCGGTTGCGGCCGGCTTTGCCCATCACGGTGTTCATGTGGTCGCCGTTCGAAACCGTGCCGACCGTAGCCATGCAGGTAACGAGCACCATGCGCATCTCGCCCGAAGGCAATTTCAGCGTAGCGTAACGGTCTTCGCGGGCTACGATTTGCGCGTAGGTGCCAGCCGAGCGGGCCATTGCGGCGCCCTGGCCGGGGTGCAACTCGATGTTGTGGAGGATGGTACCGAGGGGAATCTCGCGCAGGGGCAGGGTGTTGCCCACTTCGGGAGCCGAACCCGGACCCGACACAATCGTCGTGCCTACCTGCATGCCGGCGGGCGCGATGATGTAACGCTTCTCGCCATCAGCATAGCTGAGCAGAGCGATGCGCGCGGTGCGGTTGGGGTCGTACTCGATGGTCTTCACGGTAGCCGGAACACCAGCTTTGTCGCGCTTGAAGTCCACGATACGGTACTGGGTTTTGTGGCCACCGCCGATGTAGCGGTTGGACATCTTACCGGAAGAGTTCCGGCCACCCGTTTTGTTGAGGGAAGTCAAGAGCGACTTCTCCGGGGTCGACGCGGTAATCTCGTCGAACGCCGGCGCAACGCGGAAGCGCTGCCCTGGGGTTGTTGGTCTGAGTTTTTTGAGTGCCATTACTAGCTAGTTGTGCTTTTGCGGCGGAAAAATTGAAGAAGCCTACAGGTTGCCGTAGAAGTCGATAACGTCGCCTTCTTTCACGGTCACAACGGCTTTCTTACCGTGGGCGCGGCGGCCGGAAACCTGACCGCCTTTGGTGCCTTTGGTTTTGATTTTGCCGATGGTGCGCATCGTGTTGATGTCGGTCACGGTCACGCCGTAGAGCGCTTCGATGTCCTTCTTGATTTGCACTTTGTTGGCGGTGCGCTCCACTTCAAAAGTGTAGCGGCCTTTTTCATTGAGGCCGGTGGCCTTTTCGGTCACGATGGGGCGTTTCAGCGTGCTCATTATTCGGCGGTGCTATAGAGTTCAACCAACGATTTCATGCCGTCTTCCGAAATCAGGAGCGTGTCCGTGTTCAGCAGGTCGTGGGTGTTGATGCCTACCGGAGTAGCCACTTTCACTTTCTGCAGGTTGCGGGCGCTGAGGAGAACATTTTTGTTAGCCTCACCGGTGAGTAGCATGGTCTTTTTGCCGTTGTTCAGCTTGAGGCCGTCCAGGATGGCAACGAAGTCCTTGGTGCGGGGAGCCGAGAGAGCAATGTTCTCCACAACGGAGATTTTGCCATCCTTCGCCAGACTCGACAGAGCCGACAGACGAGCTGCACGCTTGGTCTTCTTGTTCAGCTTGAAGCCGTAGTCGCGGGGCTGGGGACCGAACATGCGGCCACCGCCAACGAATACACCCGACTTCATGCTGCCGGCGCGGGCACCGCCCGTACCTTTTTGCTTCTTGAGCTTCTTCGTGGTGCCGTGCACTTCGTTGCGCTGCTTGGACTTGTGCGTGCCCTGGCGCTGGTTGGCCAAGTACTGCTTCACGTCCAGGTACATCACGTGCTCGTTTACTTCGAGGCCGAAGATGGCGTCAGACAGGGTCACTTTGCGGCCGGTGTCTTCGCCTTTGAGGTTATATACTGCGAGTTCCATCGTACTAGTCTATTTCTCGATTACCACGTAAGAGTTCTTCGCGCCGGGAATCGAGCCGCTCACCAGAATCAGGTTCTTGTCGCCTACTACGCGCATCACCTTCAAGTTCTGCACTTTCACGCGGTCGTTACCCATGCGGCCACCCATGCGCATTCCTTTGAATACGCGCGAAGGCCACGAGCACGCACCGATAGAACCGGGGTGACGCAGACGGTTGTGCTGGCCGTGCGTCTGGCCACCAACACCCTGGAAGTTGTAACGCTTTACAACGCCTTGGAAACCCTTACCTTTTGAGGTGCCTACCACGTCTACAAACTCGCCCTCTTCGAACAGAGTAGCGTCGATGGTAGCGCCGGCGGCGTAGGTCGATTCAGCGTCGAGGCGGAATTCAACCAGTTTTTTCTTGGGCGTGGTACCGGCTTTTTTGAAGTGACCAACCAATGCTTTGGTGGTGTTCTTCTCTTTTTTCTCGCCGTACCCAATTTGAATGGCGGTGTAGCCGTCATTCGCGATAGTCTTAACCTGCGTCACTACGCACGGACCCGCTTCGATGAGCGTGCAGGGAATGTTTTTCCCGTCCGGAGTGAAGAGGCTTGTCATACCGATTTTCTTACCGATAATGCCAGGCATTCTGTTAATGATTAAATGACACAAAAAGAAAACGGCCGAGTGCCGTTTTCGCTAAGGGAGTGCAAAGATAGGAAAAAAGCCTCGGCTATCCCAAGTGTGTCTAGAAATATTTTCTGGATGAGGCGGTTAGCTCCGGGACTTATCCCCTATTCTGCCGAAATGATGTCCTGCCGCTACGCAGGCCGCCAGGTAGCATCGGGGTCGTCGCTTGGTAGCGAGCCTTGCAAAGCAAGCATCAGGAAGAACACGACGAAAGCCAAGCCAATTTGCGTTTCCAGCGTGTATTCTACTAAAAAGGACAGGGCGATGCTTACGTACTGCGCCAACAACAGCGGAGCACGCCTGCTCCGGGCCCACCAAGCCGAATAAAACAGTGCCACCACAAAAACCAGCAGGCCTAGCATACCATATGCCGCCAAGTTGTAGAGGTATTGGTTGTGCGGCATGATATAGAATTCCTGGCCCATTTCTGGGTATAAGCGCTGGTAGCGCGTAGCCATCTCACTTTCCAAATCCGGCTTCCCTACTCCTAACAGCTTATTATCGCTCCAGATGGATAGCGCGGCTTTGTAGGAGTACACCCGCGCCGCGATGGAGTAGTTTTTACCTTCCGAACTGGTGCGCTGGCTCACTTTGCCCACATCCTCCTGCGTGTTGTACACCTTGTTGCGAAAGGTGGGAAATATCGCGTAGCTGAACAGCGGTATCAGCATTAGCACCGCCGCTACGCCTCCGGCACGCTTCCACTGCCGCCGGCACAGCCCCAGCCACAGAATGGCCAATCCACCGAGGGCATAGAACGTCATTTCGCCGCTGCGCACCGCCAGCATGTGCAGGAACAGCGTAAGCGCCACCAGCGCACCTATTAGCCATGGCCGCAGCATGGGGCGAATGGCGTTGTTGACCAGCAGCAATATGCCAGCAGCAATGGCCAGCGCGATGAGCAGACTAAAGCGAATGTGGTCGGGTTCGGTCGGCATTACCTTGGAGTGCAGGTAGAGCTCGTTGATGATACTTGCGTGCAACAGGTAGTTGATGGTAGCGCCAACTGCGGCCAGCAAAGTCATTGCAACTAGTAACAGCCACAGCCACCGCAGGTACCGGCCGGGCAGGGCAGGCAACAGCCAGAAACCGAGCGGCAGCAGCAGGAAGGGTAGCTGCAATACTACATCTTTGCTATACTCGCCCATATGAGCGGGCTCCGTATTGAAGCACTGTAGTAGATGCAGAATGAATACGAAGCACAGGCTACTGAACACCGGCCACAGCGGCCAGTTGGCAATGCGCCGATGCACGACGGCGTAGGTAATGCCGGTAAGCGCTACCCCGGCCAAGCCGATGCTGGGCAGAATCCGGAACCAGTTAGCAACGAAAATGCCCACGATAACGCAGCCGCAGAAGAACAGACAGGCGCGATGTAATCGGTCGAGAGAGAAAATAGAATGCATGTAAGCGGAAGTGTGGCCCCGCAAGTTCGAACAAAAAAGCCCCACCGCGACGAATCACGGTGGGGCTTTTCTCAATTAAGACTGAAATTGAATCCTCAGACTTTGATTTCTACGTCAACGCCGCTGGGCAGTTCCAGCTTCATCAGCGCATCAACCGTTTTCGACGAAGTCGAGAAGATGTCCACGAGGCGCTTGTAGGTGCAGAGCTGGAATTGCTCCCGGCTCTTCTTGTTCACGTGGGGCGAGCGCAGCACGGTGAACTTCTCCTTTTGCGTGGGCAACGGAATGGGGCCGCTCACGATGGCACCGGTAGCCTTCACGGCCTTCACGATTTTCTCGGAGGATTTGTCGACCAGGTTGTGGTCGTAGCTTTTCAGCTTGATGCGAATTTTCTGGTTCATTGTATTGGGGGTGGAAGCCGATTGCCTCCTTATAGAAAAGCTTTTTGGGTGTTTCCGGTTTCTGGTTGCTTGTTTCCGGTTCGATTCACATCAACTAGAAACAAGCAACCAGAAATCAGTAACTTATTTACCTCCTTTAACCTTAGCCACAATGGCCTCGGCCATGTTGGCGGGCACCTGCTCGTAGTGCGAGAAGGTGAGCGAAGCCGAGGCACGGCCCGACGACAGCGTGCGCAGGTCGGTTACGTAGCCGAACAGCTCCGACAGGGGCACGTCGGCTTTGATAACCTGAGCACCGCCCTTGGTGTCCATGCCCTTCATCAGGCCACGGCGGCGGTTCATGTCGCCCGTTACGGGGCCGGTGTACTCGTCGGGGCAAACTACTTCAACGGCCATGATGGGCTCAAGCAGTTTCGGACCAGCTTTGCGGGCGGCTTCACGGAAACCGTCACGGGCGGCGAGTTCGAACGACAGGGCGTCCGAGTCAACGTCGTGGTACGAACCGTGGAACAGGCGCACTTTCATAGTTTCGATGGGGAAACCAGCCAGCGGACCACGCTTCATAGCCTCTTCAAAGCCCTTCTGGATGGGGGCAATGAATTCGCGGGGGATAACACCGCCCACGATGGCGTTGTCGAACTCCAGACCGGGTTTCTCCGGCTCGGTTTCTTTCGGGCCCAGTTCAAACACGATATCGCCGAATTTACCGCGGCCACCGGTTTGCTTCTTGTAGGTTTCGCGGTGCTCCACCTTCTTGGTGAGCATTTCTTTGTAGGCCACCTGGGGAGCACCCTGGTTGATTTCTACTTTGAATTCGCGACGCATGCGGTCGATGATGATTTCCAAGTGGAGTTCGCCCATACCACGCAGGATGGTCTGGCCGGTCTCTTCGTCGGTGTTCACACGCAGCGTGGGGTCTTCCTCGATGAGCTTGGCGATGGCCATGCCCATTTTGTCAACGTCAGCCTGCGTTTTCGGCTCAATAGCGTAACCAATTACCGGCTCGGGGAAGCTCATCGACTCCAGAATCAGCGGATTCTTCTCGTCGGTCAGCGTGTCACCGGTTTTGATGTCCTTAAAGCCCACACCAGCAGCAATGTCACCCGCCTGGATTTTGTCAATCGGGTTCTGCTTGTTGGAGTGCATCTGCATGAGGCGCGAGATACGCTCCTTCTTGCCCGTACGGTTGTTCAGCACGTACGAACCACCGTCGAGCACGCCCGAGTAGCAGCGGAAGAAGCACAGACGGCCCACGTACGGGTCGGTAGCAATTTTGAACGCCAATGCGGTGAAGGGCTCCGAGTTGTCGGGGTGACGCTCCACTTCCGCACCCGAGTCGGGGTCGGTGCCGATGATGGCGGGCATGTCGAGGGGCGAAGGCAGGTAAGCCATAACGGCATCCAGCATGGTCTGCACACCTTTGTTTTTGAAGGCCGAACCGCAGAGCACGGGCGAGAACTTCATGTCGATAACCGCTTTGCGGATTACCACCATCATTTCCTCGCGGGTAATGCTTTCCGGGTCTTCGAAGAATTTCTCCATCAAGGTGTCGTCGTACTCGGCAACGCTCTCGATGAGTTTCTCACGCCATTCAGCCACGGTGTCCACGAGGTCCTCGGGAACGGGGATTTCGTCGTACGATTTGCCTTCGGTTTTGTCGTCCCACACAATGGCTTTACCGGTGAGCAGGTCAACTACGCCCTTGAAGGTGTCTTCAGCGCCAATCGGGATTTGCAGCGGCACGGGGTTAGCGCCGAGTTTTTCCTTGATTTCGTTCACGGCTTTGAAGAAGTCAGCGCCGGCACGGTCCATCTTATTGACGAAGCAGATGCGGGGCACGCTGTACTTGTCAGCCTGACGCCATACGGTTTCCGACTGGGGCTCCACACCCGATACGGCGCAGAACAGTGCCACAGCACCGTCGAGCACGCGCAGCGAACGTTCTACTTCTACCGTGAAGTCAACGTGGCCGGGGGTGTCAATCAGGTTGATTTTGTACTGCTTGGTTTCGCCCGTCGTGTTGCCTTTGGCATCGGTGGGGTAGTTCCAGAAGGTGGTGGTAGCGGCCGAGGTGATGGTGATACCACGCTCCTGCTCCTGCTCCATCCAGTCCATCGTGGCGGCACCGTCGTGCACTTCCCCGATTTTGTGGGTTTTACCCGTGTAATAGAGAATACGCTCCGACGTCGTGGTCTTACCGGCGTCGATGTGCGCCATAATCCCGATGTTGCGGAGGTACTGAAGTTCTTTGTTAACGGCCATTGTTACAAAAAGTGAATGATTGAATGGCTGAATGGGTGAATGAGGTAAATGGTTCCGCTTAGAAACATTCACTCATTCACCCATTCAGTCATTCGCACTTGTATTAGAAGCGGAAGTGCGAGAAGGCCTTGTTGGCCTCAGCCATGCGGTGGGTGTCGTCTTTCTTCTTAACGGCAGCACCTTCGCCTTTGGCGGCGGCGATGATTTCGCCGGCCAGCTTGTCCTTCATGGTCTTCTCACCACGACGACGAGCGTATTGAATCATCCACTTGGCGCCCACCGAAATGCGGCGGTCGGCACGCACTTCAATCGGCACCTGGAAGGTGGCACCACCTACGCGGCGGCTTTTCACTTCCACGGTGGGCATCACGTTGTTCAACGCCTTGCGCCACATCTCGAGGCCGTTCTCCTTGGTACGCTGCTCCACGAGGTCGCAGGCATCATAGAAGATGGTGTACGCCAGGTTTTTCTTGCCGTCGTACATCATGTAGTTCACGAAGCGGGTTACTAGCGTCTCCTTGTATTTAGGGTCCGGCAGCAGAACGCGCTTTTTCGGTTTTGACTTTCTCATGATAGTAGTAAGTATGTAGTAGTAAGTATTGAGTAGCAAGTAGCGAGACCGTATCAGCCTCACTACTCAATACTTACTACTTGCTACTAATTCTATTTATTTCTTCTTACCAGGTGCTGGTTTGCCACCTTTGCCGGTTGCAGCGGGCTGACCGGGCTTCGGACGCTTGGCACCGTATTTCGAGCGGCGCTGCAGACGGCCGCTTACACCGGCGGTGTCCAGGGCGCCACGGATGATGTGGTAACGCACGCCTGGCAGGTCTTTTACCCGGCCACCACGAATCAGCACGATGCTGTGTTCCTGGAGGTTGTGGCCTTCACCGGGGATGTATGCGTTTACTTCCTTACCGTTGGTAAGGCGCACACGGGCCACTTTGCGCATAGCCGAGTTCGGCTTCTTAGGCGTGGTGGTGTACACACGGGTGCACACGCCCCGACGCTGCGGGCACGAATCAAGGGCGGGCGACTTCGACTTGGTAGTCAAAGCCTCACGGCCTTTCCGTACGAGTTGGTTAATGGTTGGCATTTAGAGAATGGTTGGTTTGGAGCCGTTTGCTCCTAAAATTTGGCTTGCAAAGGTAAGAGTATTCCGCGGCAATAGCAAACAGAGTGAGGATGTTAATTTTATGGTTATCGGTTTGGGCCAAAAACAAAAGCGCCTCCATTGAGAAATGGAGGCACTTCCGCAACTCGGATACTTAGGGGACTGTTGTTGGTGGGTAAGTCCATGCCCTGGTAATCTTACCAGTTGGCGCAATGTATTCCCCAATCTCCTTTATACGCCCAATCTTTCTTCTGCCAATCACTAAGCCGTTGGGCGCTTCTTCAATGTACTTGTATCGATGGGATGAAAGGCGCTCGCCCTTGGCGTTATAAAGCGTCCACTTGCCCACTTTGGTTCTCCATGCCCACCGCTTGCCCAAATACCGGTGCAGGCAACCCCCACCATATCGGTTGACGCGGCGCAACACTTCCCATTCGTGCCGTTTGGCAATAATGCCAGAACCTATTTTGGTCTTATAAACCGACTTAAAGGGCCATACCCCCGCGCTAGCAGCTGGAGGGCTTAGTAGTAATACAAGCAAGAAAAAGGCACCCGTTCGTAAGGCTTTCATTGCATAAATCACCGTTTGCTAGTTCGCGCGCTTGCTTCTGGATTAAAGAGACGTAAATGCACTTTCGCATTTACTGATTCTTCTAAATTACAACAGGCCCGCCGGAATCCGGCGGGCCTGTGGGGTACTTTCGCAGCTTGAGCATCCGGTGCAGCTTAAGCCTCCCCTACCGCGCCGCCGAAGTTCATCGGGTAGCTCGGCGCTTCGCTCTGCATCTTGATGGTGCCGAAGGCGGCTTCAAACCGCTCCACGTTTTCGCTGAGTGCTTGCAGCAAGCGCTTGGCGTGTTCGGGCGTGACAACGATGCGCGCCTTCACCTTGGCCTTGGGCAGGCCGGGCATCATGCGGATGAAGTCAATCACGAACTCGCTGTTGCTGTGCGCAATCATGGCGAGGTTGGCGTACTCGCCCTCAGCCATGGCTTCGGAAAGTTCGATATTAATGGCGTTGGGGTCCGGGTTTTGGTCGGTTGGTTGCATGTTTTGCAAGTGTGATTAAAACGTTTGATTACAGTTGTGATGTCCTTCTGTGCTCTTTTGGAAAGAACAACACAGTGCATAGTCCTACCATGAAAGGGATGAACAAGACTATTCTGCCCATAGGGCTTATCCCTAGTTCACTTAATATTTTACCAAACTTGTATTCAATAAGCGTAACTACGACAGAGCTTAATAGTGTACCCGCCGAGCGAACTAATAATGATTCACGGTTTAAGACTAAGTATAATAGCCCAACGCACATAGCAACTGCTATACATGTTGATATGAACCAGAAGTCTCCTATGATTTCAAAAAATGCTGCCATATGCGAAAAGTAAACAGAAAAAGCCGACCGGGTCACCCCAGTCGGCTTTTCCATTACAAACCTACGGCGGATTACTCAGCCGACACTTCGCGCTTGCCAGCACGGCTGGGGCGCTTGGCGGGAACGGCAGCTTCGGCGGCCTGGGCGGCTTGGGCAGCCTCCATCTCCTCTTTCGAGCCTACAACCTGACGCGTGTATTCGCGCAAGCCAGTACCGGCCGGGATGAGGTGACCGACAATTACGTTCTCCTTCAGGCCCAACAGTTGGTCGGCCTTGCCGCGGATAGCGGCTTCGCTCAGCACCTTGGTCGTTTCCTGGAAGGACGCGGCCGAGATGAATGAGGCCGTACCCAACGACGCCTGCGTGATGCCTTGCAGGGTGGGGCGCGAAACAGCGGGCTGGGCATCGCGCACTTGCACGAGGGCAAGGTCGCGGCGACGCAGGCTGCTGTTCTCGTCGCGCAGGCGACGGGCCGTCACAATCTGACCGGGCTTCAGGTTGGTCGAGTCACCGGCTTCGGTCACCACCTTCATGTCGATAATCATGTCGTTCTCGGCCATGAAGATGATTTTGTCAATCACTTGGTTTTCGAGGAACGACGTGTCGCCGGCATCCAGAATCACCACTTTCTGCATCATCTGGCGGACTACCACTTCGATGTGCTTGTCGTTGATTTTCACACCCTGCAAGCGGTACACTTCCTGAATCTCGTTCACGAGGTACTCCTGCACGGCGCCCGGGCCCTGAATGTTCAGGATGTCGGAAGGCGTGATGGCCCCGTCCGACAGCGGCGCACCGGCGCGCACGAAGTCGTTGTCCTGCACCAGAATGTGCTTCGACAGCGGCACCATGTACTTTTTCTTCACGCCGTCTTTCGACTCCACGAAGATTTCGCGGTTGCCTCGCTTCACGGTGCCGTAGGTTACCACGCCATCGATTTCCGATACCACGGCGGGGTTCGACGGGTTCCGGGCTTCGAAAAGCTCCGTTACACGCGGCAGACCACCAGTGATGTCGCGGGTTTTGCCCACCGAACGCGGAATCTTGGCCAGGATGTGACCGGCCGTGATTTTGTCGTTGTTCTCCACGTTCAAGTGCGAGCCCACCGGGATGCTGTAGCCTTTCTGGCCTTCCACATCACCTTTTTTGCCAGGGCGCACAATGATGGACGGGTTCTGGTCCTTCGCCTTCGATTCGATGATTACCTTCTCGCGGTGACCGGTCTGTTCGTCCGACTCCTCGCGATAGGTGATGCCCTCGGTGATGGCGTCGAACACCACGGTACCATCAAATTCGGCCAGAATAACAGCGTTGTAGGGGTCCCAGGTGTTCAGCTCAGTGCCTTTCTCCACTTCCTGGCCTTCCTTCACCAGCATGAACGAGCCGTACGGCACGTGGTTGGTGGTGAAGACGCGGCCGGTGCCTTTCTCCACGATGCGGATTTCACCCGAGCGGCCCATCACCACGTCGGCCTTGCGGCCTTCGCCGTCGGTCGTCGTCACAGTACGCACGTCCTCGAATTCCACCACACCGGCGAATTTGGCTTTGATGCTCGATTCAACGGCGATGTTGGAAGCCGTACCACCTACGTGGAAGGTACGCAGGGTCAGCTGCGTGCCGGGCTCACCAATCGACTGCGCGGCGATAACACCCACGGCCTCGCCACGCTGCACCATGCGGCCCGAAGCCAGGTTGCGGCCGTAGCACTTGGCGCAGATGCCGCGCTTGCTTTCGCAGGTCAGCACCGAGCGGATTTCCACCGACTCAATACCGGCGATATCGATGCGGCGCGTCGTGTCTTCCTTGATTTCCGAGCCCGAAGGCAGCAGCACCTCGTTGGTGTTCGGGTCCACGATGTCGTGCACCGTCACGCGGCCGAGGATGCGCTCCGACAGCGGCTCCACGATGTCCTCGTTGTCTTTCAACGCGAAGGTTTCGATGCCACGAAGGGTACCGCAGTCCTGCTCGTTCACAATTACGTCCTGTGACACGTCCACCAGACGACGGGTCAGGTAGCCGGCGTCAGCCGTCTTCAGAGCCGTGTCGGCCAGACCTTTACGGGCGCCGTGCGTCGAGATGAAGTACTCGATTACGTCGAGGCCTTCTTTGAAGTTCGACAGAATCGGGTTTTCGATAATCTCGCCAATCGAGCCTTGCAGCGACTTCTGAGGCTTGGCCATCAGGCCGCGCATCCCGCCCAGCTGACGAATCTGCTCGCGCGAGCCACGGGCTCCCGAGTGCATCATCATGTAGATGGAGTTGAAGCCCTGGTTTTCCTTCTCCAGACGGCCCATCAACGTTTCCGTAATCTGGTTGTTGATGCGCGTCCAGATGTCGATAACCTGGTTGTAACGCTCGTTGTCCGTAATCAGACCCATCTGGTAGTTCTGGGTTACGGCCGCCACGTCGGCTTG
This sequence comes from Hymenobacter agri, assembly GCF_054778495.1. Taxonomy (NCBI): domain Bacteria; kingdom Pseudomonadati; phylum Bacteroidota; class Cytophagia; order Cytophagales; family Hymenobacteraceae; genus Hymenobacter; species Hymenobacter agri. The sequence goes on along the minus strand of NZ_BAAGZM010000002.1, from coordinate 19,469 downwards.
CGCCTGCTTCACCAGCTCGTCCTTCTCCTTCGGGATGTTGATGTCACCCAGACCCATGCTCAGACCGCCTTTGTAGGCCGACTGGAAACCAAGGGTCTTAATATCATCAAGGAACTGCGCCGTGCGGGCCATGCCCGTGCGCTTGAACACCAGCGAGATGATTTGCTGGAGCTTCTTCTTGGTCAGCAGCTCGTCCACGAAACCAACTTCCTCGGGCACAAGCTGATTGAACAGCACACGACCAGCCACGGTCTCAATGACTTTCGTCACGAGGTCGTCGTTCTCGTCGCGTACCTGCGCACGCACCTTGATGAAAGCGTGCTTCGAGAGCTGGCCTTCGTTGATGGCAATCACCACTTCCTCGTCCGAGTAGAACATCCGGTCTTCGCCCAGAATCTTCTCGTTCTCGGTGCTGCGCTTGCCTTTGGTCACGTAGTACAAGCCCAGAACCATGTCCTGCGACGGTACCGCGATGGGCGCGCCGTTAGCGGGGTTCAGGATGTTGTGCGAGGCTAGCATGAGCATCGACGCTTCCAGGATAGCAGCCGGGCCGAGGGGCACGTGCACAGCCATCTGGTCACCGTCAAAGTCAGCGTTGAAGGCCGTACAAACGAGGGGGTGCAGCTGGATTGCCTTGCCCTCGATGAGGCGCGGCTGGAACGCTTGGATGCCCAGACGGTGCAGCGTAGGAGCACGGTTGAGGAGTACCGGGTGGCCTTTCAGTACGTTTTCCAGGATGTCCCAAACGACAGCGTCCTTGCGGTCCACAATCTTCTTGGCCGATTTCACCGTCTTCACAATGCCGCGCTCGATGAGCTTGCGGATGATGAACGGCTTGAACAGCTCGGCCGCCATGTTCTTGGGCAGACCGCACTCGTGCAGCTTCAGCTCCGGACCTACCACAATTACCGAACGACCCGAGTAGTCGACACGCTTACCGAGCAGGTTCTGACGGAAGCGGCCCTGCTTGCCTTTCAGCATATCGGACAGCGACTTCAGAGCGCGGTTGCCTTCGGCGCGCACGGCGTTCACCTTACGCGAGTTGTCGAACAACGAGTCCACGGCTTCCTGCAGCATGCGCTTCTCGTTGCGCAGAATCACTTCAGGAGCCTTGATTTCAATCAGGCGCTTGAGGCGGTTGTTGCGGATGATAACACGGCGGTACAGGTCGTTCAAGTCGGAAGTGGCGAAACGGCCACCATCCAACGGCACGAGCGGACGCAGTTCCGGCGGAATCACCGGCACCATGCGGATAACCATCCACTCGGGCTTGTTCTCGATGCGGGTAGCAGCGTCGCGGAAAGCTTCCACTACGCGCAGGCGCTTCAGTGCCTCAGCCTTGCGCTGCTGCGAGGTTTCGTGGGCAGCAGAGTCACGCAGCGAGTAGCTCAGCTCGTCTAGGTTGATGCGCTCGAGCAGCATTTGCAGCGCGTCGGCACCCATCTTGGCGATGAACTTCTGCGGGTCCTCGTTGGGCAGCATCTGGTTTTCGCGGGGCAGCTTGTCAATCACGTCGAGGTACTCGTCCTCGGTCATGAAATCGAGCTGCTGCACGCCTTCCTCGGCCATCGTACCGGGCTGCACCACTACGTACCGCTCGTAGTAGATAATCTGGTCGAGCTTCTTGGTGGGCAGGCCCAGCAGGTAGCCGATTTTGTTCGGCAGGCTCTTGAAGTACCAGATGTGCGCAACGGGCACCACCAGTTCGATGTGGCCCATGCGCTCGCGGCGCACCTTCTTCTCGGTCACCTCCACGCCGCAACGGTCGCAGATGATGCCCTTGTAGCGAATGCGCTTGTATTTACCGCAATGGCATTCCCAGTCCTTCACCGGACCGAAAATCCGCTCGCAGAACAAGCCGCCCATTTCGGGCTTGTAGGTGCGGTAGTTGATGGTTTCAGGCTTCACCACTTCGCCGGTGCTGCGCTCCAGAATTGCTTCGGGCGAGGCCAGCGAAATAGTGACTTTGGAGAAGTCCTGAACTACTTTCTTGTTTTTTGCGAAAGCCATTTGATTGGGGTTAAGCTAGTAGCTGTTGGCTTTGAGCTGCTTGAATCTTCGCCGTTCGCCAGAAGGGCGCAAGGATTTCAAACAGTTTGACGCTCAGAAAAGTGCCTTTGCGAAACAGATAGGTATGTTGAGCAAAGGCACTTTTAAAAGGTCGAATTATTAAAACTGACGGCAGAACTGACCGATAAGAAGGCCTTCGATTAAGATTCGCCGGGGTTTCGTCGCTGCACTGACCATATCTCGGAACAGCCCCCGCTCCTCTTTCACCGAAGCGTTTTCTCATCTTTCGTTACCAGAGTCGCTCAATCAGCGCCTCTGGTCGTCTGCCGGCAGGCAAACCGCGAGTTGCGGCCAAAGCTTGCGCCCCAGCCGCAACCGCAGTATTTCACTAGTCCATCGTGATTTCAAGTGCCAGACCACGCAGTTCGTGGAGCAGCACGTTGAACGACTCGGGGATATTCGGCTTGGGCAGAATGTCGCCTTTTACAATGGCTTCGTACGCCTTGGCGCGGCCTACCACGTCGTCCGACTTCACCGTCAGGATTTCCTGAAGGACGTTAGAAGCACCGAAGGCCTCCAGCGCCCATACCTCCATCTCGCCAAAGCGCTGGCCACCGAACTGTGCCTTACCACCCAGCGGCTGTTGCGTGATGAGCGAGTAAGGCCCGATGGAACGCGCGTGCATCTTGTCGTCAACCAAGTGACCGAGCTTGAGCATGTAAATCACGCCCACGGTTACCGGCTGGTCGAAACGGTCGCCCGTCAGACCATCGTGCAGGTAAGCACGGCCCCAGTCGGGCAGGCCAGCCTCGGTCAGCTCGCGAGCTACTTCGTCCTCGGTAGCGCCGTCGAAAATCGGAGTCGAATACGTACGACCCATTTTCAGACCAGCCCAGCCAAGTACGGTCTCGTAAATCTGACCGATGTTCATGCGGCTTGGTACACCCAGCGGGTTCAGCACGATGTCCATCGGCGTGCCATCGGGCAGGAAGGGCATGTCCTCATCGCGCACGATGCGGGCCACTACCCCTTTGTTACCGTGGCGGCCGGCCATCTTGTCACCCACCTTCAGCTTGCGCTTCTTGGCGATATACACTTTAGCCAGCTGCACGATGCCGGCGGGCAGTTCGTCGCCCACTTCCAGGGTGAAACGGTTGCGCTTGAAGCGAGCCGTGATGGTGTTGCGGCGCTTGGCGTAGTTCTTCACCAAGTCATGCACCAGGCCATTCACGCGGGCATCGGCCGTCCAACCTTCCAGCACCAAGTCCTTAAACAGGTTGGCTTCTTCGGGCACGGCGTAGTTGCTCTCGTCTTTGTAAGGGTTTTTGTCCGGGAACAAGCCTTCCACAATGTTCTTGCGGTTGAACTTCACGCCCTTCGAAATCATCTCCTCGCCAAAGCGGTGCTTGATGCCTTGCGACGTTTTGCCTTCCAGCAACTGCACCAGCTTGTCAATCATGATGGCTTTCACGCCACGCAGTTCCTGCGAGTAGGTCGACTTGAGGTCTTCTACTTCCTTCTTCGACTTAGCCCGGAGGTTTTTGTCTTTCTTCGGACGCGAGAACAGCTTGGTGCCAATCACCACCCCGTTCAGGGAGGGCGGCGCCTTAAGCGAGGCATCCTTCACATCGCCGGCCTTGTCGCCGAAGATGGCGCGGAGCAGCTTCTCTTCCGGAGTCGGGTCCGTCTCGCCTTTCGGCGTGATTTTACCAATCAGAATGTCGCCTTCCTTCACCTCGGCACCGAGACGGATGATTCCGTTGTCGTCGAGGTTGCGCACGGCTTCTTCGCTCACGTTCGGAATTTCCGAAGTCAGCTCTTCTTCGCCGCGCTTGGTCTCGCGCACTTCCAGCTCAAACTCCTCGATGTGAATCGAAGTGAAAATATCGTCGCGAACCACACGCTCCGAGATGACGATGGCATCCTCGAAGTTGTAGCCCTGCCACGGCATGAACGCCACCTGCATGTTGCGGCCTAGGGCGAGTTCGCCTTGGTTGGTGCCGTAGCCTTCGCACAGGGGCTGGCCTTTGGTCACCCGCTCGCCGCGCTTCACGAGCGGCGTCAGGTTGAGGCAGGTGTCCTGGTTGGTGCGACGGAATTTGATGAGGTCGTAGGTAACCCGCTCAGCATCGAAGCTCACCATGATGTCGTCCTCCGAGAGGTCGTATTTCACAATGATTTTGTTAGCATCCACGAAGTCGATTACGCCTTCGCCTTCCGATACCACGAGCACACGCGAGTCAGTAGCAATGCGGCCTTCCAGACCCGTGCCCACAATCGGAGCCTGCGGGCGGAGCAGCGGCACAGCCTGACGCTGCATGTTCGAGCCCATGAGTGCACGGTTGGCGTCATCGTGCTCCAGGAATGGAATCAGCGAAGCAGCTACCGATACAATCTGGTTCGGGGCCACGTCCATGTAGGAGTACTCCTCGGGGCTTACCACCGGGAAGTCACCCTCGAAACGACCTTTCACCAGCTCCTGCGTCAGTTGGCCGTTGTCGTCCAGCAGCGAGTTGGCCTGCGCGATGTGGTGCGTGTCCTCTTCCTCAGCGGTCAGGAACTTCACGTTCTCGCTCATGTCCACCTTGCCCGACTTCACGTCACGGTAAGGCGTCTCGATGAAGCCCATCGAGTTCACGCGGGCGTGCACGCACAGCGACGAAATCAGACCAATGTTCGGGCCTTCAGGAGTCTCAATCGTGCAAAGACGACCATAGTGCGTGTAGTGCACGTCACGTACCTCGAAGCCTGCGCGCTCACGCGACAGACCTCCCGGCCCGAGTGCCGATACGCGACGCTTGTGCGTCACCTCGGCCAGCGGGTTGGTCTGGTCCATAAACTGCGACAGCTGGTTCGTGCCGAAGAACGAGTTGATAACGCTCGACAGGGTGCGGGCGTTAATCAGGTCAACCGGCTTGAAGTCCTCGTTGTCGCGCACGTTCATGCGCTCCTTGATGGTACGCGCCATCCGGGCCAGGCCCACGCCGAACTGGGCGTAGAGCTGCTCGCCCACGGTGCGCACGCGACGGTTGCTCAAGTGGTCAATGTCATCGACAATGGCCTTCGAGTTAATCAAGCCAATCAGGTACTTCACGATGAGAACGATGTCCTCATTGGTCAGCACCCGCGACTCCTGCGCCATGTCAATCTGCAGCTTCTTGTTAATCCGGTAGCGGCCTACTTCCCCGAGGTCGTAGCGCTTGTCCGAGAAAAACAGCTTCTGGATAATGTCGCGGGCAGTCTCTTCGTCCGGAGCCTCCGTGTTACGGAGCTGGCGGTAAATCTGCTCCACAGCTTCCTTCTCCGAGTTGGAGTTATCCTTCTGCAGCGTGTTGTAGATAATTGCGAAGTCCGCAATGTTCACGTTCTCGCGGTGCAGGATTACCGACTTGGCGCCGGCCTCCAGAATCACGTCGATATCAGCGTCCTCAACAGTGGCATCGCGCTCCAGCAACACTTCATTGCGGTCGATGGATACCACTTCGCCGGTGTCCTCGTCCACGAAGTCTTCCGTCCAGGTGCGCAGCACCCGGGCAGCCAGCTTGCGGCCCACCACTTTCTTGAGGTTTTTCTTGTCGGCCTTCACCTCTTCCGACAGCCCGAACAGGTCGAGAATGTCCTTATCGGTGCCGTAGCCGATGGCGCGAAGCAGCGTCGTCACCGGGAATTTCTTCTTCCGGTCAATGTACGCGTACATCACGTTGTTCACGTCCGTGGCAAATTCAATCCACGAACCTTTGAACGGAATAATACGGGCCGAGTACAGCTTGGTACCGTTCGTGTGCTTGCTCTGGGCAAAGAACACGCCCGGCGAGCGGTGCAGCTGCGATACGATAACACGCTCGGCGCCGTTGATAACGAACGAGCCCTTTACGGTCATGTACGGGATGTTCCCAAGGAACACCTCCTGCTCAATCGTTTCGAAGTCCTCGTTGTCCTTATCATTGCAAATCAGACGCAGTTTGGCTTTCAGCGGAACCGAATAAGTCAAGCCACGGTCGATGCACTCGTCAACCGAATATTTCGGCGGGTCGACGTGGTAATCGATAAAGTTGAGCACGAAGTTTTCGCGCGAATCCGAAATCGGAAAGTTCTCGGCGAACACTTTGAACAATCCTTCGTTAGAACGACGCTCAGCAGCGGTTTCCAACTGAAAGAATTCCTGGAACGAGCGTACTTGCACGTCCAGGAAGTCCGGGTACTCGATAACCTTCTTAATCTTGGCGAAATTGATTCGCTCGGGGGCCGTCTTCTTGAGGGCGGCCGTCTGTGCTTTCGGTGTAGCCAATGCGATGGGGATTATAAGATGGACACAGAAGCGTAAAATGGGAAGCCGGGGTGGCGGCTCATCAGCGGTGCAGCGCACTCCCTAACCACCTGTGCAACAAGATGGTTAGCTGACATAGCAAAAGCGCGAACCGGGTAGCTCGCGCGGTTGACACGCTACAAACAGGAAAAGACCTGGCTAAGTTGCCAGGTCTAATCCTTATTCGAAGCGGGTCCGGAGATGCTTCAGGAGCAGAAACTACTTAACTTCTACTTCAGCACCGGCTTCTTCGAGCTGCTTCTTCAGCGACTCAGCCTCGTCTTTGGCAACGCCTTCTTTCAGGGGCTTGGGAGCACCGTCAACCAGTTCTTTGGCTTCTTTCAGGCCCAGACCGGTCAGGTCTTTCACCAGCTTCACAACAGCCAGTTTCTGGCCGCCGGCAGCCTTCAGGATAACGTCGAACGACGTCTTCTCCTCGGGAGCCTCTTCAGCAGCAGCGCCACCGCCGCCAGCCATCATTACGGGAGCAGCAGCAGCGGGCTCGATGCCGTACTCGTCCTTCAGGATGCCTGCCAATTCGTTTACTTCTTTCACCGTCAGGTTTACAAGCTGCTCAGCGAATGCTTTCAAATCTGCCATTTCTGTAGATTGTTAAAAAAATGTGTTGTTGAAAATTTAAAGAGGGGCGAAAAAGCTGCGGGTTAGGCGGCCTCTTTTTCGCTGAGGGTTTTGAGGATGCCAGCCAGTTTGTTGCCGCCGCTCGAAAGAGCAGAAATAACATTTTTGGCGGGCGACTGGAGCAGACCGATGAGTTCACCGAGCAGTTCCTGCTTGCCTTTGATGCTGGTCAGGCCTTCGAGCTGGTTAGCACCGATGTAGATGCTGGCATCTACGTAAGCGCCTTTCAGTACGGGCTTGGGCTCAACACCGCGGGGGTATGCCTGCGACTTATAGAAGTCGCGCAGCATTTTGGCCGGAGCCGAGCCGCTCTCCGTAGAGAACAGTACGCCCGATTGGCCTTTCAGTGCGGCATCCATCTCCGACGTATCGTGGCCGAGCGTATCCAGAGCCTTACGGATAAAGGTGTTTTTGTACACCTTGTACTCCAGGCCGCGGTTGAACGCCAGACGACGGAATTCGTTGATTTTCGCTACCGACATCACCGAAGCATCGACGATGTAGAACGAGTTGTGCGATTGCATCTTTCCGCTCAACTCATCCACGAGGGCTTGTTTTTCTTCCCGGGTCATGTTTGGTTGATTTAATTAGTTAGCGGAATTTACTTGGCTGTCAACCGGAACGGCGGGCGACATCGTGCTCGAGAGCGTGATGCTCTTGATGTAAGTGCCTTTCGACGACGAAGGCTTCAGGCGACCCAGCGTCTGGATAACCTCCAGAGCGTTTTCGGCCAGCATCTTCTCATCGAACGACACTTTGCCCACCGAGCAGTGAATGATGCCGGTCTTGTCAACTTTGAAGTCGATTTTACCAGCCTTCACTTCCTGCACAGCCTTGGCTACGTCGGTCGTTACGGTACCCGACTTCGGGTTCGGCATCAGACCACGGGGACCGAGCACGCGGCCCAGACGACCCACTTTGGCCATTACGGCCGGCATGGTGATGATTACGTCGATGTCGGTCCAGCCTTTCTCGATTTTCGAGATATAGTCGTCCAGACCCACGAAGTCGGCGCCGGCGGCGGTAGCTTCGGCCTCCTTGTCGGGGGTCACGAGCGCCAGCACGCGAACGGTTTTGCCAGTGCCGTGGGGCAGGGTGGCCACGCCACGAACCATCTGGTCCGCTTTGCGGGGGTCCACGCCGAGGCGTACGTCGATATCTACCGAGGCGTCAAACTTGGTGTAGGTAATGTCCTTCACCACTTTGGCGGCTTCCACGAGGCTGCGCACTTGCGTCAGGTCGTGTTTGGCAAGGGCTTCCTTGCGCTTTTTGCTTACTTTAGCCATCTGTTCTTTTCTCCGTTTAATTATTCAGCAAAAGGAGAATCGCCCTTGATGGTAATGCCCATGCTGCGAGCCGTGCCGGCAACCTGCTTCATGGCGGCTTCCACTTCGAAAGCGTTCAAGTCAGGCATTTTGGTTTCGGCAATGGTACGCACCTGGTCCCACGTCACGGAGCCCACTTTGTTACGGTTCGGCTCTTTCGAACCGCTCTGCAACTTGGCAGCTTCCATGAGCAGCACCGGAGCCGGTGCCGTCTTCACCACGAAGTCGAACGACTTGTCGGTGTACATGGTGATGAGTACAGGACAAACTTGGCCGGCTTTATCTTGGGTGCGAGCATTGAACTGCTTGCAAAACTCCATGATGTTCAAGCCTTTGCTACCAAGTGCAGGTCCTACCGGCGGCGAAGGGTTCGCGGCGCCTCCCTTTATCTGCAGACGCAGATAACCTCTGATTTCTTTGGCCATTTGGATGGATTAGGCTGAAGCTCCTGCGTCGTAACTCGCGCTTGCCTCAGTATTGAAAACTCCTGTTTGGAAGCCCCGCCGACCCGGAGCAATTAGCCGGCGTGGTATAATCGATGAGGCTAAACCTCTTTTTCTACTTGGGTGTAGCTGAGCTCTACCGGCTGCGAGCGGCCGAAGATTTTCACCACTACATTCAGCTTCTTCCTCTCCTCGAAAACTTCGTCCACGTTGCCGGAGAAGCCGTTGAATGGGCCGTCGACCACTTTCACGAGTTCGCCCACTACGTAGGGCTTATCGAGGGTAGCGTCGGCTTGCTGCTCGGCTTCATCCACGATGCCGAGGATGCGATTGACTTCGGAAATGTGCAGCGGAACGGGTTTATTGTTCGTTGCGTCCTTTTTGTCTTTGTCGCCGAGGAAACCAATCACGCCGGGCGTGCTGGTAATGATGTGGTCTACCTCACCGTGGCCGAGGTCGGCGTGGATGATGATGTAACCAGGGTAGAGGTTCCGCTCGCGGACGCGCTTCTTGCCGTTGCGCATCTCAAACACCTTCTCTACCGGAATCAGTACCTGCGGAACAAGCTCGGTCAGGTTATGCCGACCGAGCTCCGTTTCGAGGTAATTTTTGGCTTTTTTCTCCTGGCCGCTCACCGAGCGCACCACGTACCATTTCAATTCGCCCATCTTGACTATTGATTAGCGAAACGAGTTGTAAAATGCCTTGAGTACCGACTCAAAGCTGACATCCATCACGCCCACCACGATGGCAAACACGAGCGAGCCCACCAGCACCAAGCCGGCGCTCTTCTGGAGTTCCGTCGTCGAGGGCCACGTTACGTTGTAGCGCATCTCCTCGATGGTGGTGCGGAAGTAATTGCTCAGTTTGTCCATTGTGATGAGAAAAACAGCGTGGCCGCTGAACTGACATGGAGCGGACCAACTGGCCCAAATTGCACGAGTGGAGAGATTCGAACTCCCATCAAAGGTTTTGGAGACCTCTATTCTACCCTTGAACTACACTCGTTTTTAAACATTCCCGGAAAGCGCATTTCGCTAAAGGGAGTGCAAAGGTAAGAGAAACAGTGGAGAAAACAAATACTCTCTTCTGTTTCAGCGTAAAAAAAGCCGCTCCCACATTTTTGGGAGCGGCTTTTTTACTGATTAAGCCTAAGCTTAGTCGAGAACTTCGGTTACCTGACCGGCACCTACCGTGCGGCCACCCTCACGGATAGCGAAGCGGAGGCCTTTCTCCATTGCCACCTTGTTGATGAGCTCAACGGTGATGGTGATGTTGTCGCCGGGCATTACCATTTCAACGCCCTCGGGGAGGGTGATGATGCCGGTAACGTCGGTGGTACGCAGGTAGAACTGCGGACGGTAGTTGTTGAAGAACGGTGTGTGACGGCCACCTTCCTCTTTCGAGAGAACGTACACCTCAGCCTTGAACTTCTGGTGGGGGGTTACCGAACCGGGCTTGCAGATAACCATGCCGCGACGGATGGCTTCTTTTTCAATACCGCGGAGCAGCAGACCTACGTTGTCACCAGCTTCGCCACGGTCGAGGATTTTGCGGAACATTTCCACACCCGTAACCGTCGACTTCAGGCCGGCAGCAGCGCCCATGCCGAGGATATCAACCTGGTCGCCCGAGTTGATAACGCCGCGCTCGATACGACCGGTAGCCACGGTGCCGCGGCCGGTAATCGAGAACACGTCTTCTACCGGCATCAGGAAGGGCAGGTCGGTCAGACGAGCAGGAATCGGAATGAACGAGTCAACCGCGTCCATCAGCTCGTTGATTTTGGGAACCCAGTTGGCATCGCCGTTCAGGCCGCCGAGGGCCGAACCCTGGATAACGGGGATGTTGTCGCCATCGAAGTCGTAGAACGAGAGGAGTTCGCGGATTTCCATTTCCACCAGCTCGAGGAGCTCGGGGTCATCCACCATGTCCACTTTGTTCATGAACACCACCAACTGGGGAACACCTACCTGACGAGCGAGCAGGATGTGCTCACGGGTCTGGGGCATCGGGCCGTCGGTAGCAGCTACCACCAGGATAGCGCCGTCCATTTGGGCAGCACCCGTTACCATGTTCTTCACGTAGTCAGCGTGACCGGGGCAGTCAACGTGAGCGTAGTGACGGTTGGCGGTCGAGTACTCTACGTGAGCGGTGTTGATGGTGATACCACGCTCTTTTTCTTCGGGAGCATTGTCAATCGAAGAGAAGTCACGCTTTTCGGCCAGACCCTGGTTTGCCAGCACCATGGTGATAGCAGCGGTCAGGGTGGTCTTGCCGTGGTCGACGTGGCCGATGGTACCGATGTTTACGTGCGGCTTGGACCGGTCGAAATTTTCTTTAGCCATTGTAAAGAGTAAAAAAAGAGGTGGTGAAGTGAATTTGAGGTAAAAACGGAACGTACACGAAGAAAGCGAGCCTCAGCCCCTACTGTAATAGAAAACTGTGCGTCGCTTGCCTGAGAGAACCATGCCGGCGGCCGGATTGCTCCGACCGCTGGACTTTATTTGTAATCTGAGCCATTTATGGGATTTGAACCCATGACCTCTTCCTTACCAAGGAAGTGCTCTACCACTGAGCTAAAACGGCTTATTCTGAAATCGTGAGCGGGAGACGAGGTTCGAACCCGCGACCTGCAGCTTGGAAGGCTGCCGCTCTACCAACTGAGCTACTCCCGCAGATGGTATGATAAAAAAGTGGGGGTAACAGGACTCGAACCTATGAACCCGAAGGAGGTGAGTTACAGTCACCCGCAATTGCCGCTATGCGATACCCCCATTTTTGGTGCTCTCCGGCCGATTGCCGGAAGGCGCTTTCCCTTGCGTTGCGCTGCTACCGAAGTAGTATTGTTTCGTAAGGAGCTGCAAAATTAGAGGTTTTTTGACACAAGGCAAGCATTGGGGCAAAAAAAGGTTGTTCTTTTTTTGCCCCAAATGCGGAACTCGCTTTTACATAAGGTTATAAATTGCTTTCAACTTATCGTCGGTTTCTTTCTCGCGAATGTTCTGCAGGGTGGCTTTAAGGCCGGGCGTGCTGGGAACGAGTAGAGCGAGGCCGTGGTAGGCCCCGAGGCGCACCTCGTAACGCGGATACGTGCGGGCGTAGTCCTCGAGCACTTTCAGGCCTTTGTCGCGCTCCACAGGCGGAATGTTGGCCATGAGGGCCCCGAAGGCTTGGAAGTAGCCGTAGAGGTCGGCCTCGGCCACGTCGGGCAGGCGACGCAGGAACCACGGGTACTGGTCGAGGCGGCCGTTGAGGGCATAGAATTTGGCGATGGCCAGGATGAGCGTGCTACTGCGGGTGTTTTCGATGGCTGCGATTTGCTGCTTGGAGTTGACCTCGGGACGCTTGGCCAGGATTTCGATGGCAGCGGCCGATACCAGAATGGAGCTATCGGCCACGGCGGCGCCGTAAAGGTCGCCGTAGCTGCCATCGGGGAAGGCGGCCAGGGTTTTGAGGGCCTGCACCCGCACGCGGGAATTGGGGTCGGAGGTGGCGAGGCGCGCAACATCTTTGCGGACGCCAGTAGGCTCGGGGCCACGGTAGCCGCGCAGATGCTCGAGGGCCAGGCGGCGCACATTCCAGAACTTGTCGTTGAGGGCGTTGCGCATGAGGCTGCTCACGCTCAGCTGGTCGGTTTTATTCTGCAGCTGGTTCATGGCCTCGGCCTTCTGCTGGTAGTTGCGGGCGTGGTAGAACTGGAATATCAGTTCGTCCTGGGTGCGCTCCTCGTCGATTTGGGCTAGCAGCTGGGTTTCGCTGTCGAACTTCACGAACACCGGCTTCTGGCTGGCGGGCAGCTGGAAGGTCTGGTCGGCTTTGGTGATGGTGATGCGGTGCTCGGTGGGCTGGTTGCTACCAGTCCAGACAGCTACGCTGACGGGCAGGCGGTACACGGGCTGATACACGGTGTCCTGCACCTGGCGCACGCGCAGGTTCACTTGGCCGTTGGCGTAGGTGTGGGTGATGCGCAGTTCGGGGTGGCCGCGCTGGAGGAACCACTGGTCGAAAAACCAGCTCAGGTCTTCGCCGGTGGTTTCTTCGAATGCGGTGCGCAGCTTGGATATTTCGACTGCGGAAAGCTTATTCTGGGTGAGGTAGCGGTTGAGGGCGGCGTAAAATGCGTCGTCGCCTACGTATTTGCGCAGCATGTGCAGCACGCGCCCGCCCTTGTCGTAGGAGTGACGGTCGAGCATGTCTTCGCGGTTCTGGTAGCGGTAGCGGATGAGAGGCTCGCGCTTGCCCACGGCTTCTTCGAGGTAGTTGTTGATTTTCAGCTCTTGGATGAGGCTGGCTTCGTCGTCGCCGTACTTGCGCTCGGCCCAGAGGTATTCGGAATAGTCGGCGAACGACTCGTTCAGCGGCAGGTTGCTCCAGCTCTCGCAGGTCACGTAGTCGCCGAACCACTGGTGGAACAGCTCGTGCACGACCACGAATTCGCTGGTCTGGTAGTTGACATCGAGCAGCTCGCGTTTATTGGCCTGCACGAAGCTCCCGAAGGTGGACGCCGTGGTATTCTCCATGGCGCCGCTGATATAGTCGCGCACGGCCACCTGGGCATACTTGGGCCACGGAAATTCCACACCGAGCTTCTTGGAGAAAAAATCGAGCATTTCGGGCGTGCGACCGAATACGGCGCGGGCGGTACCGGCGTACTGCGGCTCGACGTAGTAATCGAGCGGCTTGCCGTGCCAGGAGTCGCTCACCACGGCGAAATCGCCCACCACCATGGTGGCCAAGTAGGGCGCGTGGGGCTCGCTCAGCTTCCAGGTGTCGGTGCGGGTGCCATCGGGGTTGGCGTGTGAGGACGTGAGCAGGCCGTTGGACAGCGTTTTGAACTGGCTTTCCACGGTCATGCTGATTTCCTGCGTCATCCGCTGGTTGGGCTTGTCGATGGTCGGAAACCAGCAGGAATTCGATTCCGTCTCGCCCTGCGTCCAGATTTGGCGAGGCTTGTTCTTATCGAGGCCCAGCGGGTTAATGAAGTACAGGCCTTTGTCGTTGGTGATGGCGGCCGAACCACCCTGCGGCAGTTCATTGGGCTTGGCCACGTACACGATGCGTACCTGATAGGGCGTGCTGCGCGGGTACGGATGGTCGAGCGCAATGACGAGCTTGCGACGGTTGTAGTTGTAGTTCAGATTCTTGTTCTTCTTATCCCCTACCAACTCCACTTTCTGGATATCGAAGCCCTTCGCATCGAGTACCAACTCGGTTTGGGGATAGAAGTGCGAGCGCAGTGTTAGCACCGCAGTGCCCAGCAGGTGCTGTTTTTTATAGTCGAAGCGCACATCCAGCTTGGTATCGACCACATCGGTGAGGATGGTGGCCGCCGGATGCAGCGGCGCCTCGGCCGGCAGCCAGGAGGGCACCGTCATACTGGCCGGAGCGGGGGCGGGTGCGGCGGCAGGCGCCGGTTTTTTGTGCACGGGCGGGCGGGCTGGGCCTTTACCGCCCGGCTGCGCTTCGGCCAACCACGTATTATATAATAAAAACAGGCCCATAAGGCCTGGAATCAGATACTTCATGCCAATATGTACGGGCGAAAAACGCCTCAATTTCCGAATTAATTTGAGATTTAGCCTACCTTTAACCCCGCTTTACTCCCACTCACGCTCTCATCAAATGTTTCAAATCACCACCGGAACCAACCAGCAGTGGGAAGTCGATTATCGTAGTGCGGACGCGGTGACGCTTAACAGCGAACCATTTGCCTGGGATATTGTCGCCTTAGGCGACGGCCGCTACCACATTCTCTACAAAGGACGCTCCTTCAATGCAGAGGTTGTCGAGGCCGATTACGCCGCCAAAAACATTGTGCTCAAACTAAACGGCCAGCGGGTAGAGTTGCAAGCCAAGGACCGGTTCGACCTGCTCCTTGAACGCCTAGGCATGGCGAATGCCGCTTCTGCCAAGGTGAACGAGCTGAAAGCTCCGATGCCGGGCCTTATCGTCGACATTCGGGTGCAGCCCGGCCAGACCGTGCAGAAGGGTGACCCGCTGCTGGTACTGGAAGCCATGAAGATGGAAAACATCCTGAAAGCGCCTGCCGATGGCACTGTGGGCAGCCTGAAGGTGAACCTGCGCGACAACGTGCAGAAGGGCCAGGTACTGGTGCAATTCGCCTAGCGGCGGCCGGCTTTTTATTATTCGATTCAACAATTTCCTACGCCTTGAAATACAATCGCATCCTCCTCAAGCTCAGCGGCGAAGCGCTGATGGGCCAGCAGCAGTACGGCATTGATGCCGAACGACTGATGCAATATGCCTCTGAGATTAAAACGGTGGCAGCTACGGGCGTACAGATAGCCGTCGTGATTGGCGGCGGCAACATCTACCGCGGCGTGGAAGCCGAAGCCTTCGGCCTCGACCGCGTGCAGGGCGACTACATGGGCATGCTGGCCACGGTCATCAACTCGATGGCCTTGCAAAGCGCCCTCGAAAAGCTGGAAGTAAGTACGCGCCTGCTCTCGGGCCTCACCATTCAGCGCGTGTGCGAGCCGTATATCCGGCGCCGCGCCGTGCGCCACCTCGAAAAGGGCCGCGTGGTGATTTTCGGGGCCGGCATTGGCTCGCCGTACTTCACCACCGACTCGGCCGCCTCGCTGCGGGCCATTGAGATTGAGGCCGACGTGGTGCTGAAGGGTACGCGCGTAGACGGTATTTACACGGCCGACCCGGAGAAGGACCCCACGGCCACGCGCTATCCCGAAATCACGTTCGACGAGGTGCTGAGCAAGAACCTGAACGTGATGGACATGACGGCTTTCACGCTGTGCAAGGAGAATAACCTGCCCATCATCGTGTTCGACATGAACACGGCCGGCAACCTGGAGCGCCTGCTGAACGGCGAGCCCATGGGCACGCTGGTAAGCATGGGCGGTACTGGCACCGGCCGCGATGGCCGCAAGGCCCTGCTCGACCCCACGCAAAGCCTGCTGCACCCGCTGGTAGGCAATCAGCCCGAGCAAGCGTAAGAAATTTTGAATGTTGAGTTTTGCGGGTTGAATGAGCAATTCGGCCCCAACTCAACGTCATTCAACATTCAACTCTCAAAATTCACCCCTTCTAAAAAGATGGACGAAGAAATTCAGTTTTACCTTGATGAGCTAGTCGAGTCGATGACCAAGGCGCTGGCGCACGTGAACGTGGAAATGAGCCGCATCCGGGCCGGTAAGGCTTCGCCGGCAATGCTCGACGGCCTGCGCGTGGACTACTACGGCACCTCGACGCCGGTGAGCCAGATTGCCAACATCTCCACGCCCGACGCCCGCACGCTGTTCATCAAGCCCTGGGAGAAAAACATGATTAGCGAGGTGACCAAGGCCATCAAGAACAGCGACCTGGGCCTGAACCCCATGTCGGATGCGGAAGGCATACGCCTGAACATTCCGGCCATGACCGAGGAGCGCCGCCGCGAGCTGGTGAAGCAGGCTAAAAACGAAACCGAAGCCGGCAAAGTGCGCGTGCGCGGCATCCGTAAGGATGTGAACGAGAGCCTGCGCAAGCTGCTGAAAGAAGGCGCTTCGGAAGACGCCATCAAGAGCGCCGAAGAAAAGGTGCAGAAAACCACCGACACCTACATTGCCGAGGTCGATAAAGTCCTCAGCAAGAAGGAGGCGGAGATTATGACCGTTTGATTCGGCCCTGCCAAAAAAGAGAAAGCCCGGCGAAATTCGTCGGGCTTTTTTTATGAGTGCTGTTTCCCGCAGTGGACGCAGGGGATTACGCAGGGAGCGCAGGGTCGTTCTGCCGAGTAAGTTCGGCCTCGACGGCGGCGGGCACCAGGTAGAGGATACTCTGGCCCTGGCGCAGACTCTCGCGGATGTAGGTGGCCGAAATGTCGAGCAGCGGGGCGGACATCACCTGGACGCGCGGGAAGCCAGTGAGGTCGGGCAGCGGGGAGCCAGGGCGCGGGTACACGTAGATGTCGATTTCGGCGAGCAGGCGCTCGGCTTCCTGCCAGCGGGGCAGGCCGGGCAGGTTGTCGGCCCCCATGAGCAGCACGAAATCCACTTCAGAATGGCGCTGACGCAGGGCGTCGAGGGTGGCAATGGTGTAGCTGGGGCGCGGCAGGCCGAACTCGATGTCTTCGGCGCGCAGGCGGGGGTTGCCGGCAATAGCCAATTGCACGAGGTGCAGGCGCTCGGCGTCGGGGCGCAGGTCGACAGCGTTTTTGAAGGGGCTGTGGGGCGATACCACCAGCCAGACTTCGGCCAAATCGGTGCGCGTGGCGAAATGCTCGGCCAGAATGAGGTGGCCGGTGTGCACGGGATTGAACGACCCGAACAGCAGGCCGATGCGGGGGCGGCTCATACCAAACGTGTTTTACACGATGGAGGGCTCGCCGCTGATGAAGCTGCGCACGAGGCGCTCGGCGTGCGCGCAGGCTTCGTCGAGGTCGTCGTTGACGACGGTCACATCGAACCGGTCTTCGAACGCGAGCTCGAAGTTGGCCTTGTATATCCGCGAAGAAATGCTGGATTTGGAGTCGGTGGCACGGGCGTTGAGCCGCTGCTCGAGAGCCTCGATGGAAGGCGGACGCACGAAGATGGCGAGCGCACGGTCCTTGTAAAACTCCTTGATGCTGAGCCCTCCTTTCACGTCGACATCGAGGATGGCATGCTTGCCGCCGGCCCAGATGCGCTCAATCTCCGACTTGAGGGTACCGTAGAAGGCCCCCTCGTACACTTCTTCCCACTCGACAAATTCGTTGTGGCGAATTTTGTCCTGGAAATCCTGCACGGAGATGAAATGGTAGTCTTTGCCATTGACTTCGGCGCGCCCGCGGCGGTCGCGGGTGCAGGCCGAAATGGAAAAGCTCAGCTCGGGCAACCGCTCCATGAGCCGGTGCACGATGGTGGTTTTGCCGGCACCGGATGGGGCCGAAAACACGATGATTTTGCCTTGCATCGCGCAAAGCTAGCCAGAAGTGGCCGGAATCAGGCCACTTCGGTGCCGATGCGGGCCAGAATAGACTGGTGCAGGCTGGCCGGAATGGGCCGGCGCGCCACGCGCTGATTGAGGAAGCCGATGAATACCCGCTGCTTTTCGATGTCGTCGAAGCAGGGCGAGCAATCGGTAGCGTGGTCGTAGAGGTAATCCTCGTCGGCCTCGGTCACAGCGTGGCCATCGATGAGTTGGTCTAGTACAGTGTTCACTCGTTCGCAGTCGGGGCCATTATCCGGCAAAGGGGCCGAAGCAATGGGGGCCGACATGTTGGTTGTAGTAGTAGCGGGTTGTGCCATAATTGAAAGTTGCGGGGGAAAGGAGTGAATAACAACGACCTACGAGCATGCCGGAGCATCCTGGCTGCTGACGTTAATTATTCTCGGCCTCGGTTAGTTCCGTTTCGTCGTCTATTGTATCATTGCCATATCCCATTGACTGCGCGTATTTCTCGAGCTTATCCTTGAGAAAATTACGGGCCCGGTGCAGGCGCGAGCGCACCGTACCGATTGGAATATCAAGCACTTTAGCCATTTCCTCGTAGGTAAAGCCTTCGAGGTCGCAGAGAATGATGACGGTGCGAAAATCGACGGGCAAAGAATTCAGGGCGCTGGCCACTTCATCGCCGATGAGGTCGCGGGCCGACTGCTGGCGCATGTCGGACGACGAAGCCCCGATTTCACCTTCGGCTTCGACGTCGTCGGGGTTGTAATAGCCCTCAATCTCGCTGTAGTCGACTTTGGCGGGCTGCTTGCTCTTCTTGCGGAAGTCGTTGATGAACGAGTTCTTGAGAATGCGGAAAAGCCAGGCTTTGGCGTTGGTGCCCGGCTCGAAGTACTCGAAAAAGCGGTACGCTTTCAGGTAAGTTTCCTGCACCAGGTCGTTGGCATCGTCCTCGTCGAGGGTGAGCCGGTAGGCAAAGTTGTAGAGCGGGTCGAGCACGGGCATCAGCTCGGCCTGAAAGCGCCGGTCCTTCTCCTCTTTGCTCAGTTTAACCCGTTCGGGGGAATCGCTCATACTGGGGCGGGAAATATTGCAGGTCGAAACCTACGAAAGATTTAGGGGATTAAAACAACTTATCAGGCCGTTAGCGGCAACTCGCAGCGGGTGGAAGCGACGTTGCCTGCCTGCCCAGCGCCGCCGCACGCAGCCCAAACGAGCATCGCACAGCCAGCCCTGATGCATGGCCCGGTGCCCGATGTACGGATGGCAACGCTGCCTAGGTTGCACAAAAGCCGGCAAGCAGCAAACTAACTACATGAATACCCCTTTGTTTTGCCCTTGTGCGTCGCTTAGTGGGCTGCTACGCATTCCAGGCCAGCACCCGCGCCGCCACGACCATTGGCTCGAGGGCTTTGATGCAGGTGCAGGCCGCGGGCTGGGTACGACAGTCCTGGCATGCGGGCTTATCGAATACCACAAACTCGGCTTGCGGGCCCAACGGGGCCCAGCGGCCGGGGTGCATGGGCCGGATGGGCGGGTATAGCCCCAGCGCGTGGCGGCCCAGTGCGGCAGCCAGGTGCAGTGGGCCAGTACTGCCGGCCACGAGGCCATCGGCGGCGGCGATGAAGGAGATGAACTGCGGCAAACTGAGTTGGCCGGTGAGGTCGGCGGCGAGGTACGCAGCGTGTTCGCGCAGCCAGTCGGCCAACTCCTCCCCTTCCGCCGCAGTGCCGGTGATGAATACGCGGTGGCCGGCCTGGTGTAGCAGCCGGGCGAGCTGGCCGAAATTGGCCAGGCCCCACTCGCGGGCGCTGCCTCGGCTGCGCGGATGCAGGATGACGTTGAGCTGGCCGG
>NZ_BAAGZM010000001.1:0-68373 GCF_054778495.1 Hymenobacter agri | reverse complement strand
GCGTCAGGGCGGCGGCAGCCGGGGGCGGCGCAGCGGGTTGCCCTAGCGCGGCGCGGCTGAGCAGTACCAGCAACAGCAGTAATGGCTTTTTTCTCTTATCCATGTGATTTAACTGCTTGGTTAATGAGTGGGCAAAAAAATATCAGGCCCGGATTGCCCGAATCACGAATTCGGCTACCTCGGTGCGGCGGTTTTCCATCTCCCGCTTAAAGTCTTCCTCGCTCAGCCCCAGTCCTGCCTGGATGATGGGCTTGCCCAGGAAGGGAAAGATGACCAGCGACATGACGTTCATGAACAGCTGCGCGGAGCTGATGGGGTGAATGCGGCCCTGTGCCACGGCTTCATCAACTTGGCGGCGGAATTTGTCGAGGTGCGTGCGCTCCTTTTCCACCACGGCCCGGAAGAAGAAGTGGGGATTGCGATTCACTTCGTTCACGATGAATAGTGGCAGGAAGCTGTTCCG
The DNA here is from genome assembly GCF_054778495.1 of Hymenobacter agri. Taxonomy (NCBI): domain Bacteria; kingdom Pseudomonadati; phylum Bacteroidota; class Cytophagia; order Cytophagales; family Hymenobacteraceae; genus Hymenobacter; species Hymenobacter agri. Next base: position 67,910 of record NZ_BAAGZM010000001.1, on the reverse strand, counting down.
GCTCACAAAAGTGAGGTAGGTATCGACCACGAGCCGGATTTTGTCAAACAATTCCAGGTCAGTGTCCAGCACAGCCATCACGCGCGGCAGAATCACGCTGATGGCCCGTTCAATTATCAGCGCCGAGAGTTTCTCCTTGCTGCGGAAGTAGTAGTGCAGCAGGGCTTTGTTGATGCCGGCCCGGTCGGCAATTTCCTGCATGCGCGCGCCCGCCAGGCCTTTCTCCAGGAACACGGCCTGAGCCGCTTCGAGGATTTGCTCTTCGGTGGAAAGCTTGGTGGGCTGCTCAGTCATGTTGACCAGATGGATTGACCGTTTGGTTAAGATGATGCAAGTATAAGGGAAAAAATTTTACCAAACCAAATCTACTTGAACTGATATAGGAGGCAAACTGCCGAAGGGACTTGGCAGTGAAGGGTATTAGACTAACAGGGGCTCGTTCACATCGAGGCGGTGAAGCATCTCAACACATGATTTCGACTGGTTGTAGCGAGAACCTTAGTAACGCCAACGAGGTCCACCTAGCCGCCCCAGCTAATCGGCCGTGGCCGGGCAAGCGAAAGCGGGACCAAAGACGCCTTATTCGTTGGCTTCGATACGCTCATCGCCTTCCAATAAGAGCTCCAAACCGAGCTGCTCGTTTAACTTTTGTACCAAACTTTTAACCAAGGCCAGGTATAAACCTAAAACCAAAGTTTCCAAACATTACCTTATGGCACTAAGGCGCGTTAACGAGCCTTTTTATCAACGTTATATACTTGAAAATCACTATACTAACCGGCCATTTTATGGCAGCAGCGAAATTCCCCTCTTTGAAAAAACTGCTGACAGTGTAGCCACGTCACTAGTTACTAAAGTACCGGACACCGAAAGTTATGAACTACGTGGGAGACTGCGCTTTGCAAATGAGGATTTTAAGAACGCATTGGTTGACTTTGAGAATGCCGTGCGCTTAAGCTATGGGAGACCCAATTTGAGACTGCTGGATTATATAGCTGACACATACAGTAAAGTGAATAAGTATCCAGAAGCAATTAAGTACTATACTATGCAGGTCGATTCGAGTAAGAATAAAAGAGACGTTCTTTGGCACAGAGGTCTATGTAAAAGGGAACTTGAAGATTACCGGGGTGCCTTATCAGATTTTTCGAGAGCCTTGTTAATCACCGAACGGCAAATCACTTCTGTGTCAGACTATTTTCTCTTAACAGTATCAGCGTCTTGCAAACTCTCTTTAGGGGAGAACCTTGATGCCAAGGTGCTTTTAAACAAGGTCCCTTTGCAACAAATCCCGCAGGGGGACAGCGGATATTTTTACTACCTTAAAGGACTTGCTGATTATCATCTCAAGTATAAAGAATCAGCATGTGCCAACTGGTCAAAGGCTGGTGAACATGGGTATGCTGAAGCTTACGAAGCTATAAAATCCTACTGTAACAAACATTAACGCTAGCGCAGGTGGGTCAAACTCTCCGTGCAAGTTCAGGTGTCGGTAGGAGAGCACAGCGAAGGGCAAGAGCGTGGCCAGCGTGGCGGCCGCTGTCTGCAAAGCCGGGCGAATCACTAGCCGTTGACCTCGAAGTGTACCCCTATTTGTTTAACAACACCTTTTTGAGGCCGTGCTATGGGGCATTGGCAGACTTTTCGACGCTGTGTTGCTTGATGAAACCAGCCAGTGCAGTCGCCGGCTTGCTCGCTATTTGGCTAACCCCGAAGCAGGCAATGGCCGCGAACCCCAGACCCGAGACACACACGATGACGGTGAACAAGAGCAGGTGTTTTTGAGGAAGGCGCTCCGCGATAATGGCGAGCACTTTCCACAGGCCGGTCGGTGCGGGGTTGGGAAGTCTGGAGGGACGAGCAGCAGTAGGCGTATTCATAAAGTTCTGGTTGATTTAGTGGCGGGGGAGAATGGCGGGCAAAACCGCCGATACTGAAGCGGCGGTGCAAGACTAGCAAGCGCCACAAAGCACGAATTCCGGGTTTGTAAATAATAGGACAAGGTGCAATGCCTCGATTCCAGCCCGTAGAGGCGCTTTTCTGAAAAATTGGGCTTCGGAACGTGGGCAGGTTATCACAGCTGATGGAGAAAAAAGGAGGGGGAGCCGTGCGCGCACGGTCACCACAAAGAGCTTGCGCAGGCGTGGGGAGGAACCCTTGCTGGGGATGGGAACAGGACGGATAAGGGGCACGGTTAAGGTGGCTCCACCTATAGAAAGCAGCGAGGTCTGTTATGTGGCTAATTCCCATCGTTCAAACTTCCAACTCGAAGCCCTTTTTAAAAAGGACAGAAAAAAACCCCTTTAAAAAGGGGCTTTCCAGCCTGCAGAAGCACTTATTGAAAATTGGCTAAAATGTCATCGCTCTTTACTGCGTGATGAGGGAGACGAGCCGGGGAGCTTTTCAGGTCTCTGTAGCAGTTCCGTCACCAATGGGGAAAGAAGAATAGCTTTACCAACCGGATTCTAAACGTTTGGCTGTCTTCCACGAGGAGCACACCTCGGCCCTCCTCATTTCGCTTCTTATGCGTGCATCACCTTTCCTAATGCCAGCAGCTGACCCATCAGGCCGGGCCCGGTTGGGCTACCTGGTGGGTGATGGGATTGAATACGGGGCGCGGCTCGGGTTTGCCTTTGCCCAACCAGTTACTATCAGCGCGAGTTATGTGGCGGGACTGTTGCCGGCCCGGGCGACGCGGGCCAGGGTATTCAGGGCCCGTTTGAAACAGGATGGCTCGTTGATTCGCCTACCCGATTTGGTCTTGCCGCCCCACCTGAAGGTGTGCGCCCTGGCCCTGCACGGGCCTTATCTCTATGTGGGCGGAGCTTTCGCTTGGCCCCGCCGGTCAGCAGTCCGTGCCGGCGCGACAGGTGGGCGGCTGGACTTGCGCGAAGAGCAGCCCCGATGGGAGCCGCTGGTACTGCCCGGTCCCTGCGAGCCGGGCAAGGCGATTGACGATGTACTAGTCGATGACCAGAACCTAGTCCTGGTCGACAACATTGTCTTCCCCAAGTACCTGTTCGTTTATCCCTGGCCGTCGGATGGCGGCCTGCCTGCAGACCCGCAGGTGGTGGAGCTGCCTTTCAGTCGGGTGTACGAACACATTGTAAAAGGCCAAATGAGCGCCGGCTACGTCGCCTTGCTTTCTACCAGCGTCGGGGAGGGCGGGGTGGGCGTCTACATCTCGGTGCTGCGGCGAGGGGACTGGGCCCCGGTGGTAGTGTTGGCGTTTGAACAGTCCCGCACTGAAATCTGGGACCAGGAACTAGCCGGTGAGTCGCCGTCCCTGGATGAACGTCCGTTTGACCTAGCCCTGCAGGACCATCAGTTGGTGCTGGCTTGCGGGGGAGCGCTGCTGTACGTCGATTTGCGGGCGTTTCCAGCCCCACCTGCTTCCTTGCCCGGCGCTGAAGCCGAATGCCCCGAAGTAGACCTGCGCAACCGCACTCCCTTTCCCGGAGGCCATTGGCAAACGCTGGCTCCGCACGAGCAGCCCGGGCGCATTCGCTTTGTGGCCACTGGCCGCTTACTCTTGGCCTCATCGGGAGATGGCGCTGGGACCCCGGGCCGTGCCTGGTTGCACCATGTTTAATACCTCAACATTCGGAGGTTTTGCCCAGTTTGTTTAACAAAGCCTGATTATTCAGGGTAGCAATTTGGAAAGTATAGGGCGCGTATGTACCCTGCTCGGAGAACTCATCTAAATTGGTGTCAGCCAAAACTTGAGTTGCAGCATTGTTTGATGCGGCTATTTTCGCCGGTATGATATACCCGAATGACATCCACCGGCTCTTCGATGACCTTTGGCCTGCTATGCACGCCAGCAGTTTGCACAAGCAGCATTGTATCAGCATCTTGCCCCATATTGAGAGTTGCTTCAGAAAGTGGGGCGACAATTATGACTTTCTGCTTGATGGACTGTCTTCCCTCGATGGAATCGGCCTCACTATTGCCAGTGGGCTGATATGGAGCACTGACCCGATGGAAGCGGTTCCATTTGATAAGTTCACGATGACTTATGCGTTGACAGAGCGCATCCTTCGGAACGAGCACATTTCAGGTGGCCATTACGCAGATGCCTGCCAAAAAATAGTGGCGTATTGTGATGGCTTCACCATGACCGAAGCTGACGGGATTGAGCGAGTGTACGAAGTAGAAGACTTTGTGCGAGAAGCAAGGGAGAAAATGATAGATTTCCCTGGCTTGCTCGGCCCTAAGTAGCCTTGGCTAAAAGCTTGTTACCACTAGGAAAGAGCCATGAGAATCATAGCTATATAATAAACTGGTTTGCTGCTGTTGAGAGGGAGTACGCTAGTGGTGTAATAAGCCGCGGTAACGCAGTTCTTATCTTACGGGCGCCTCCAACGCCGGTGGCTCTGTCGTCAAACCCATCATCATCTGTAATGCGCGATTCGCTACATGCCGAAAATGATGCCCTGCGCGCTCAAATTCAGCAGCTGCAGGCAGACAGGACGGCAGTCAGTTAACATTGTTATATTGGCAAATGCAGCCTTTGGACCAAACTTTTAACCAAGACCTATCGCTGGGCAGGTTGGCTTAAAAGCCGCTGTAACGGCATCATTTTGTTCGCTTTTTTTGATTTATGCAATACGATACCAGGAAAGACATTGTCCTTTCTAATGTTGAACAATTAGGGAAGCAGATGCTTCACAAAGGCTGTTCTTTCATCCTGAAAAGCAACTTTGCGGCAGCTTTTAGCTACATCAGCGACGGATACGATTTGATAACCTGTGACTGCCCTAGGGGCAGTTGGTTCACGGATACCTATGACCAGAGAGAGGCAGTGATTCAACTTGCTTCGCTCGAAATGGAAGAGCCAGAATTTCACTTTTGTCTTTCATTTGCCTTATTCTATATATCACTCGGCGAGGACGGAGGCGGCAAGGACATGGACTTGTTAACTCAGTCACTTAAGCATATTGATGAGTACTTATCCTATCGGATAAATCACCTTGGGTACTACTTTAAAGGCAGGGTTTTATCGCACTTAGGACAGCGACCAGAGGCTATTGCCCACTTTGACTTGTCATTTAAGTCAAAGGTCAACACCCCGGCTTTATACAGAGCGTCGCTGCTACGGGAGCATGATTCGAGTAGTGGTCTCTACGGCTTATATCAGGCGTGCTTAAGTAGCCCGTCAAGTGTATGTGCGTGGGAACATCTGCACGACTACGCAGTCGTAAAGCGCGGAATAGCTGTCCCAACCGAAAAGGTGCTTGGCAAGCCTAATACTCTTGCGAGCCAGTTTAATGATAGCTCTTTCTATTCCTTGAATTTTACTTTTTGGTCCCTGTTCAAAGAAGTAAAAGGCGCCCGTCAGCCAAACTCTTATAGAAGTTTTGATGAATCGTTACGCTCAACTGGCAATGATGCCTTCATCCGATATAAATACGATTTCAGGTCGGACATATACAGCAACAGTGAACATCTAAAGGACTTTCAGGATTTCGTTTTCATCATGGGTGGGTGTGCTCGTTTATTCAACGAACCAGCAGCATACGGCACCCCCGTGAGTTCAATTAACTATGACCAAGACTACCAAGATGACGATGATGGGGACTGGGGTGGTGATATTGACAACAATGAACACTATAATGACGACCTAGATATGGACCAACAGAGCCAAGAGTTCTGGGATAACCTGTAAGCTTTAATACCTGGCACTGGACCACCTCACGCTCTTAGATGGAACCGCAAGCACTCAGCTTTACATACGACTTACGGGATATGCCCCGTTCCATGAATACGCCCATGGAAGTCAATCTTTACGATTGGGACCAATTAGCCAAGCTGCGGCTCCGGGAGCTACGCCTTGTTGGTACCATCGACCTTTCCACAGCTGAGCGGTTGATTAACTTCAACGGGTGGCTCGCGCTAGCTAGCTTTTCGCTAACCGAGGGCAAGCAGTTTGTAACCGAGCCGAAGGGAAGCCACAAGGTCGAACTAAGCGACGAGAGTACGGTAACCATCACCGCCTCGATGAGGTGTAAGAACGACTTTAATGCCTTAGCAATGAAGATGCTTGAACTACTACGGCCCATGCATGAGGGACAGCAGTAGGCTCTTTGCTCCGTAAGCATCCAACATCATAGCCCAACTTACACTATGGGAACAAAACGACTCTGCGGCGAAGCCCGCATAATGGACGCACAGGGGAACATCCTGATTCACGATAAAAATGCACTGATAGTCTTGCAGCGGGACGCAGCCAACAATTTCACCTGGTCAGCTAAAATGGAGCAGATGGGAATAGGCGTCTCTGCTTTTGGTATACCCGGCGTGACTTACACCTTACAGTTCAGCAACTCGAACTGGCGCTTAACCGGGACCGTTTCAGTGCCTGGGTTTCATGGCAACCGGGGCCACGTTTCCGTTCAAGCAAAAGGCCAAGGTGTGCCTGCTGGTGTAAATCCGTCAACTGTATAGCGGCAATTTTCCTCTTGTTCGCGGCCGCCAATTTGAAAAGCAAAAGCGTCCCGGTCAGCTGACTAGGACGCTTTGTTTGGTACTTAGGCGGGCGGGGGCTACTTGACCTGGGGCTGCTTCCTGGCCAGCATCACGCTACCCACCATCGGAGCTAGCTCAGTAGCGCAGCTGAACAAGCCTAAGTGCAGCATCGTAGGTTGAGGGCCGTGGATTCGCTGCATTTCCTTAAACAGCTTCCTGGCCTCCTTGGAGTCGGCATCTAGCCAGTGAGCCACGTCGGCGACGGTTACAAGCTGGCCCGCTAACAAAAATTCCATATTCGGGCTCAGTTCAGCGAAGGGTTCCGGCGCGGGCTGGGGCTTAAGACTCAAGTAAACCGCACCTTCGCGCTCTGGGTCGGGGTCGGTGGTTACCCACGTATCCAGCGCCTCGGTGCCGTAGCCTTTTACCCTGGCCGCGGTGTAGGTGCCGGGGGCCGTAGTGCGGCCGGCTTGGCGGGTAGCTTCGGCCACGAGTTGCGGGTTGGTAAGGAACTCATAGCCGGCCGGGAACTGATACGGCAAGCGGTGCTGCACGCTCAGGCGCAACTCGCCAAGCAAATTGCGGCAAGCGCCGCCCATCCAAACGGCCTGCACCTGGCCGTTGATGCTGGAAAATTCCCGGATGGGCGCGGCCGTGTCGGCGGTGCGGGTACTCATGTGAACGTAGGCACCAACGCGAAAACCTTTCTTAGCGGCCTTGGCCGCTATTTCCTGGGGGGTGGGATAAGCCATAACGGATTAACAAAAGGGAGAAAATGGTCTGGGTAATGGTCTGCTGAGCTAGAGAGTTAGGCTGCCTGCTGGTGCTGGTAAGGCTGCTGCACCACGGCCTGTAAGGCTGCGGGGCTAAGGGCGGCGCGCATCGCTTCGCCGCGGGTGGCTGTTGCGCCAGTTCGCGTCGTGGCTGCGAGACCTCGGCCTTGGCGCAACTCCCACGCCCACCGGCTACCCTGCCGGTGGACGTGGACGCGAAAAACCGGGAGCATGCCTTAGTCGCGCTGCTCGTCTGCCGGATGCTCCGGGTACTCGGTGCTGTCCTGGTTGTCGTCGGCTAGTTCGTCACCCTGGGGCGGGTACTCAGGAATCCAATCGCCTTGCTCAGTTGGGGCGGGCTCCTGGCCGTTGGGGATGAAGTCGAAAGCGTACTGCTCCTGCACCTGGGCCAGCGTTAGCGGAGTCAGGGTCGGGTAATTGGGGCCGTAGTGTAAACGGGGCTCCGTTTCGACGTAATACTGGCCGCTGGACTGCTGCCAAAGTGTAACCCACCCGTTTCCCTCGCCTTCCTCAGTTGTGGCCCGACGGCCCGAAATGTAGGCGTAGGAATCAAGCGGCATTTGGCCCAAATCGAGCTGTACGCGCTCCCACGGGCACTCTCCACTGCCGTGGGCTTCTTCCTCAAACGCTACCCACGTACGCCACTCGCTTTTCTCCGCGATGCGGCCCCGGTACTGCTCGCCCTGCTCCTTCATAGCCTCGGCAAGTGCGCTCAGCGTGTCGTACTGGCTGAATGTATCCGTGTCTTCGCCTGGGATGCGGAACGGGCCGGGAAACTGCGTAGTCAGGTAGTCTACCTGGTCAGCCGTGCCGGCGCGAAGGGCGAAAATCTGCGGCCCCTTGCGCTCGTGGCTGTCCTCGTGAACCTCTAGGTAATGGTGCTCGGGCATGAACTGCCAGTTGGCCGGGTCGGCAAGCTGGGCCGGGTCCTGGCTGTTGCTGCCGGTGAATGCCTCCACATCATAGAAGCCATAGTAGTCGGCCAGCCCGCCGTACACCACCGTAATGCGGCCAGTGTGAAGGTTGCGGTAGTAAAGCGGGGCCGGAATAACCCGGTACTCCTGCGAGATAATCTCTACCACTTCGAGCACTTGGGCCGGGGCGGCTGGGCCGGGTGTCCGGGGTTCCAACTCCTTGCCAAAAAAGTGGCCTAACGTTACGCCCGGGGCCTGTTTTTTGTACCATTCGGGCATTTCGTCCGGCTCACATATTACGCCCATATAGCCATCGGCGTGAAAATAGGCGCGCACGGTGGCCGGCCCGAAGCTGTTCATGTAGATATGAACGCGCTCCCCAATGGCGGGCACTGTACCTGCACCTGACCAGATAATGAGTTGGGGCAAGCACAAGCGGCTAGGGTAGCCAATCCATTTCGGGCACTGCTCGGGGTCGCCGGCCCACACAAGCGGGCTGATTTCGGGCTGTTTCGTGGCGGGGGCGGGGGTTATCATATCGAAGGAAAAAGGGAGTAGTGAAAAGATGAGCCGGGGGCTAAGCGGCAAGGGCCAACTGGCTGCCGAATACCACTCCGGCGCGGGGGGTGCTGCGCTTCCTGCGGCTGGCGGTCTTGGCGTGGTGGGTGGTTTCGGTGACTAGGCCCAAAAAGCCAGCTGCGTGGGTATATCCCTTCACCTCGGCCCGCTCCTGGTGTCCGTCGCGGTTCACCGTTACCGTAGCTCCGATGGCGGGCACCGGGGCTTGGTTCGACCAATGCAGGCCCCCGGGGAGCATGGTTAAGCGGGGCGCGGCCTCGAACTCGGGCACGGGGTTGGTCAGTTGCGCTTGTGCATCCTGGCGGGCCTGCCAAGCATCTTCACGGGCTTGAGCTTTGGCGGCACTGGCGGCACGAATGACAGCCAAACGGGCGGCGAGAATGCGTCTAGCGGGGCGATATAGATTGGTGCTTTTCATGGCAGGGCTGCTTTTGGTAAGAGGTAGACTGTACTAAAACCAAGGGTTAGTATCCCACTCGGTCAGCTCGTCAGCGGCTGCGCTGGGAGACTGCTGCGGCTGCTCGTCGGCGGGGTCATAGCGGTCTGCGGGGACTTCGCCGGGGGCTAGTTCAAAAGCGTCGTAAAACATGACTAAATGGCTGGTTATTTGTTCGTTGCTTATACATATTAAACGCAAGAGCGCCTTTTTAAGTTGCCTTTTTAGCAATAATAATCTTATTATTTTAGCAATATTTGGCACATTGTTGGCATTTTCCCCTCTTGTTGATATTGAGGCTGGATATGCCCAAAAAAGCCCCTCCTGTAATGGGAAAGGAATTTTCATTTTGTCGCGGCCCTGGGCCGGCCGGAACCACCCGGCCGGCCCGTTGGCCCCTCCCCTACTCGCTGTCGGCCTCGCTGGCTTCGTAGCTGGGCACAATCCCTAGAATGTGGTTAAGGGCTTTCTGTGCTTGGCTGGCGGCCGATATAATCAACGTCTTATCGTTGCGTAGGGCCTGCAACCAGCTTTCTATATAGGCGGCGGTGTTGTTCTCGGTCACGCTCAGGTCGAGCCCTGCCGTGTTGCTCAGAAACGCGGCCCCCAATTCGGCTACCAGTTCTTCCTTGGCATAGGTCGGGCTACCAAAAGAAGCCTTTTCGGTCAGCGTCGCCCGGTCAAGGCGCTTGCTGTGGCCGGTGCTGTGGACCAGCTCGTGAAAGGTGGTCAGGTAAAAATCCTCGGCGGTGTGAAAGGTGCTGGCCTCGGGCATCGTCACGGTGTCAGTGCTCGTGCGGTAGTACGCTTCGCTGCCTTTAGCTGGGGGGTGTGCTCGCGGCTGGGCAACTCGGGGAACGTCCACGCTACCCCGTCAATCTGCGCAATATTAAAGACGGTGGAATACTGCAGGAAAGCTACCTTCTTCTCCTTGCCTTTGGCGTCCTCCTTCTTGCTCACCTTCCAGAAAACGACGGGCATGCCCTTCTCACCTCGGCGCACCTGCCCGCCTAACTCCTGGGCCTGCTTATAGGTCAGGTAGTACGGGTGCACGTAGTCCAGCATCCCAAGCAAAAGGGCATTAACGCCGGTATATACGTGCTTGCTGCGGTAATTTCTCGGTGCTCCGTGGGCCGCGTTCCACGGCTTTTTCCACGGCGTAACATCGTTTTCCAGGGCCAGAATAATGCGGTTAGTGATAATCTCCTGAACGTCGGTGCGGGGGGCGAAGGTGGTTGCAGCTTTCATATCGAAGGGACTAAGGGGTGAGGGTTGCGGGTTAGTAGTTGTACTCAGGATGGGCGGGCGGTCCGGGCTGCTCGTGCTCTGCTTTCAGCTTGGCATCTTCCCAAGCTTCGCTTTCGGCAATGGCCAGGGCTTTCCATTTCATCAGCCGGGCCGCGTCGGTGCTGGTGCTAATCAGGGCCTCGGCTTTCTGGCGGCGCTCCTTGGTAAATGCGGGGTGGTTCAGGACTTGCCGAAGGTTGCGGCGGGCTGATGACACCATGAGCAGATAACCGGAGGCAAGAACGGGGGCGGCGGTCGTTTCCATGAGTAAGAGCCTGTTTGTTTGCTTGTTACTTATACTATTTAAACGCAACCCCCCCCATTAACGTTGCTTTTTTAGCAATAATAATCTTATTATTTTGGCAATAATCTGGCACAGTGTTGGTATTTTTCCCTCTTGTTCGTTTTTGCAATTGCAGATAGGTAGCCCCCGGGCAGGGTTGTGTAACCAATCACCTGGCACTGCTCCCACATCGGGGCGAAAGCAATAATGCATGCGCGCAGTTAGGCGTAGCGCCAGCAGTATTTCGGTGCTTTATTCCTTTGGTTCGCGGTAGGGATGGGAAGGGAGCGACCAGCGGGAGCTGTCCGTCAGGACCGGAGCGCAGCGCAGCCCTGGACAGCCCGGCCACCCGCCCAAAACTCAATTCACCAAGTACCAAAAGTGCCCATCACACGCTCAGTTGAGCACTACTGTTTGCCATTTTCTCTTGGCTTGCCAAAGCTTAACTAAGTCTTAGCTTTGCTACCTATACCCCCCGAAATGTCCTGGAATGAAAGCAATTTCTACTACGCTGATTTTATGTGTGCTGGGCCTGAGTGTTAGTGCTCAAACCCGTTCTGCAAGTCCGGTCCGAAAAAGCACAGGCACTGGCACTGCCAGCTATTCCAAGCCTAAGCCTAGCAGTGCGCCTAAGACCATTGCTCCCGCCCCACCTGTTGAGCCGGCCTTCTACGAGTTGGATAAGGTTAAGCAGAAACCTTATCTCGACGAGGCTTCTATGAAGGCGCTGGCCGATGTGGTCCTGGAGGCTTATGCGGCGGCAATCCAGAACCCGCAGGAACATTCTACAGCTAAGGCTGCGGAAGAAACAGTTTATGCGTTTTATGACATCAACTATGATGGCAAATTGGACAAGCTCAACGCCACGCAGGGCAAACGATTTGCGGTAGAGGACACGGCTGATTTAGCCAAGGATGACCGCTGGATGTTCAGTCTCCTTTTTGATGCCAACGGTACGCTTCAAGTGCCCGACAAGCTCAATGTCATTGCTCACCGAAAAGAGCAGCAAGGCAGTTCTATCAAAGAGGTCGGGCTGCTGGCGTTTGAGCTACCACTTACCCCGGAGCAGAAAACCCAATTAGAAGCGGTCAAGCTGAAAGTAACGGCTAAAGTGGACATGAATTCCATGACGGGAGACCTTAAACCGGTGCCGGTTCTTCTGCCCTTCACCCTGACTCGTGATAAGCCCGCGACCCATTTGATTGAGGGTACGATTACCAAGAATATGGGCAGGACCTATCTCTCTTTGAATAGCTTCAATTCCATGCAATCTCAGATTGATGAGCTGCTGAAAAACGAGCCACTTCTACTTAAAGCCACCCATCAGGATTTTGCATTTACGGTCGCTTATAACACGTCAGGCTATGATATTGACGTTCGTGAGCTGCGGGACAACTTCATTGTTCGGTCAAACTCACAAGCCAAAAGCTTCAACACAAATACGCTGACAGTAAGCAAATTCGCACCAGTTGCCAAGCCGCGCCGATGAAACAACTTCTATCCTTTTTCCTGCTGATTTGCTCCCTGACCGCGGTTGGCCAAGTCACCAAAAAAGTTATCATTACCACCTCCCCTAGAACGGTACCTGCTGGGAAAGTCTGGAAGTTGCAATGCAACCGCCCTACGAAAGTTCAGCTTCACGAGGGCACTCTGCGCTCGGGCACTATGTGCAACGGCTTATTTCTGTCGCGGCCGGGCCTGGTTTTCAATGTCAACAAAGGCTACGTACCCAATGCAGTGAGCTATGGCGTCGTCTTCAAGTCATTTGAAAAAGTGCCCTACACGAACGAATACACCTACTCGATTACACCCGTAGCCATCGTAGACAAGAGCTTCAGCCTGGATGAGCTACACGAGAAGAAGGCGGAAGATGTCGGTGTTAAGGAAGTTGTCTTTCGTGCGGGCGAGGTGGTCTTTGTGGCTACCTGCATGGCCAGTATTGAACTGACCGAGTACAACATGAGTGCTACGGAACTTGCAGCTGCGCAGAAAAAAGCTGCCGTTGCTGCCGCTGCAAAGAAGGCAGTGGTTTCCAATTTAACGATTCCGGTAAACCCGGAAAAGTACGTAGCGCCGGGCACCAAGCCTGCCATCCATGACAAGGATTTTAAAACCTTGAACCTAAAGAGCACCGGAGTGCTGCACCAACGCCCTGGCAAAGCAATGGCGTTGGATGATACAGCGGTTTTCAATTTCTCTCTTTCGGCTGACGCAGTTGATATCGAGAGCCAATCGGGCATCAACAAGTCTTATAAGGTCCTCGGCATTAAATACAACGAGGAAATGAAGATGCAGGAGTTCAAGTTGGGCGACGAGGCCGGTAGTGCAACACACAAGCTTTTGGTGGCCTGGAGCAATTCCAGCAACGGGTATATGCTTCTGCTCAACTCACTGGACAAGTCGGAAGAATACCAATTTCAAGAAACCGAATTGGTTTCCAAGCTGTAATCCCGCCTCTACAGGACCCATTTAGCTTATATGCAAAAGGTTGCTTATACCAAACTCACCACGGCCGATGAGAAGATATATTATAACGGCGATTTATTTACTGGGCTAGTATTCTCTCAATACGTTGAGAACTCATACGCCTCTACGCCCTTTGAGAAAAGTCATGGGGAGGAAGAAGTAGTAAACGGCGTACCAACAAACGTCTTCAAGGAGTTTTACAAAAACGGCCAGTTATGCAAACGCATACAGGTCGCGCCCGGACAGATATTTTCTGTCAAGAACTATATAGCAGGGGAGTTTGAGACTTACTACAAGGATGGCAAACTCTGTGAAAAAGGAGAGATTGTTAATCGACAGTTGCGAGGTCACTATGAATGCTATTACGAAGACGGAAGCCCATTCATAAAAGCAGAATTCCCTCCTGATTCCCGAGTTGGGAATGGCATCTGTTACTACAGGAGTGGGGAAGTTTGCCAAGAGGGGGATATCCAGGCCTGGGGCTTTTCCAATGCCCTCGAAAAGAGAGTTATAGCGACCCCGTTAGCACCAGACGGTTATAGCAACCTTGGCAATACGTATGGCATTCCATATGCTGACCACTACTTCTCCGACAAGCTGTATGACTATGTAAACAATGACTTTGACTTTGCTCCTTACCCAAGGCTTTTACACAACTTTGAATCAAGAAATAAGAAGGGCGAGCTGATAACTCAAATCAGAGATAGCATCAAGGAATGCTATGACAAGGATGGCCATAAGGTCTTGGTAGAATCATGCAATGAGGAACTGCAAAAGCATGGGCAATCATGCAAGTTCTCATATGGCTCCTTAAGAGAGATTGAAAGCTATTACAATGGCACCCTAGATGGCATATATTTAAATTTCAATTATAACGGGTTCGTATCAGAAAGCGGGTATTATAAAGATGGGCAGAAGGTTGGGACATGGTGCTATTTTGATGCGAATGGGGTCTTAAGGTAGCCTTCAGCGGTTAATAGCCTAGCTAATATTGGGCACTTTGCTTCCTTAGATGGTACTAGCTACTGCTGAAGCTAGTCTTAGGCTAGGCGTAAAATCAGCGTACATTGTCACTTGTGAATACTTTTCCAGTCACCGATGAAAAATGAATGGGACTTCTTTGCCGATGTGCAGCGACGGTTAGCTGCTGGCCAGCAGCTCGTGCAGGGGCACTTCGCTAATCCGATTATATTCCCCTATGACGAGCAGCGCGGCATAGTGCTCGATGAGGACGGAAACCAGTATGAGCTAGGAAATGACTATAAACAAGCACTGAGTGAGTTCCTGCAGCAAATGCATACCCCGTGGGGCTTATGCTTCCGGGAGCGTCTCATTTGCTTTGGACAACAAGTAACGGCATCGGACTATACCGCCGACTATGTCGTTGCCTATGAAGCTACTACTGCATAGGGGCTATAAATCGGTCATCCAAACTTTACTATGTAAGCTTGGGGCCACGTCTGCGCTCTGGCTGCTGGGTCTGCGCCTGCGCTTGCTTTGTCGGAGTATTGAGCACCTGCATAGCCTGGCGAAGCTGGCCTACGCTGGGACTATCTTTAAGTGCCGGCACCTGGTCTATCTTGGTGAGTACCTTGGCTAGATTCTCCTGGTCCATCGCTTTAATTTCCGGCTGCCTGAGCAAGCTTTTACTGACCTGCTGCAAATAGGCAGCCTGTAACCCTCCGCCGTTCTCGCGTAGCGACTGTGCTAGCGGCGCTGCAGCGTCAATAAACACGCGCCGGGCCTGGTCATGGCTGGGCGATTCACTTGGGTGTATCTGCTGCTGCTCGGCCCGTTTCTGTTGCCGAAACTCTTCCTGCTCAACGGCGAGTTGCCGGCGCTCAACCTGCTCTGCCCTCCCTTCAATGACCGTAGCCTTGGGGTTTGTAGCCAGCGCGTCAAGGGCCGCGCTAATGGCAGGGAGGTGGGGCGAATCCAATCGGTAGCGTAGGGTTAGCTCGGTTTCTATCTCGCGCTTGTCGGGCTGGCCGGGGGTAACACCAGCTGGCCGGTTAATCGAGTGGTCAATGCTCAGCCCAGCCTTCTCTATATTTTCCTGCAATATGGGCAGTTGTGATACCTGGTCGCGGCTCTCGCGGAACTCTACCACTAGCAGGCGCTCCCCTCTTTCACGGGCTTCGGCCTGCGCCTGGTGCTGCGCCGCGATTTTGCCTATGCCCTGCATCGGGTCATTTTTCCAGTACTCCATACCAAAACCGTATTGGTCCTCATCAACTGCAGCCGCGCCTAGTTCCCGCTTTACTACCTGCTGCATCTGCTTCTCTTTCAAGTCCTGGTTCCAATCCTTGCCCTGACTCTTAACAATCTCAACCTTGTGCTCAAAGGCCAGGTGCTGCGACGCGCCCTGGTTGAAGGCCCCCAACGCTTCGCGGTTCATCGGAACGTGAAACTGGTAGGTATGGGGACCTAGTTTGGTCGAGCTAATCAACTCGTCCCGTAAGGTCTGGCTCACGGCCTGCGTGTTTGTTTCACCACTCTGCTGACCATACTGACGGGCTGTCTGGTCGTTGTACGTTTTTAAGTGATTCGTCAGCGCCTGGACCCCGGCCGGGTTGGTAGCCGTGACTTCGACGGTTAAGAGGTGCTTATGCTCGCGAACTACTTTCATCGGGTTCTGCCCGCTGGCGAAGCCCGCGAGTAAGCGCGTATCGTAGTGGTGGCCCTGGGTGTCGTTGTCAAAAGCCGCCTTTACCGTACAGATGCGCTCCTCGCCAAGCAGGCGCTTCATCTCAAAAATCTTGTTTTGAGTAAGTACACCGGCCGTGGACGCATAGAGCGCTTTTTCGGCAGGGTGCATTTGCGCGTAGGAAAGCGCATCAAGTGCCGACTCTGTTACTACCATGCTGGCAGCCGGCCGGCCCTCCGGCAGTTTGCTGAGCCAAAGGGAGCGGGAGAATTCGCTCTCCGGGGCCTGGCCTTTGTACCCCTCGCCCTTTAACTCTAGCCCGACTACCCGGCCCTCGTGGTACGCCGGGAAGGCAGTATTTACAAAAGTCTTGGCCGGCATCCCCTCCTTCTGCACGGTATGGAACTGGTTCAGGATACGACCGGCGAACTGCGGGTTTGCTATCGTGCTTTTGGTAATACCCCGGCTTTCCAGGTAGGTGGTATTTTCCAGCGGCCGGCAGTCCTTGGTGTAGATGCTCTGGAATTTTTCGCCGGGCGCGGTTTCGCTGATGGGGGGCAATTCCAGCTTAGGACGCTGGTCCTCGGGCAAATTCAGGTAAGCCCGGAAATGGTCATTCACTGTCTGCCAAACGTTGCGGCCCGGCTGCTGCTCGATACCGACGATACGTCCCGAGTTGACCCGGTTTTTCATCCAGTCGATGACGCTCCCCTTATCGCGGTCGTCGTGACTGTTGAAGTACATCCAGTCGTTCCCCCGTCCCTTGAACACGACGAGCGTATCATCCCCCTCGAAAACGTGCCACTTGCCCTTGCCTAAGTCCTCCCCTTTTTTTAGGGTATAGCCGTAGTAAGTCAGCAGTTCAGGAAGTTCTACTTGCTCCTTTATCTTCTGGAAAGTCAGGGCGTGGTCCATGCAGGGGGCATTAGGTGGGGTGGGGAGGATAAGTTAAAATGATAGAAGCCCGAAAAGGATTTCCGGGCTTCTACGAGGTTCAAACGGCCTGCTGGGGGGCCAACTCATTAGAGGCGCGGTGCGCGCTTCGTTACTTTCGGCGCTTCTACCCTGGTCGTTTCCACAGTAGCGGCTGGGCGGGCACCCGGCGCCGTCTGCTCGACGCGGGGAGCCTGGCGCTGCTGTAACTCATGCGCGGCGGGCCGAATTTCAATACACGCCTTCGCAGCGTTTACCTGCACGGTCCCATCGAACTTTCTACCACCGTCGCCACTGGCCATGTTAGCCAGGTCAACCGCTTTGCCTTCCTTCAGGTCGTGGCTCTGTTCAGGAGTCAGCTTTACGCCGGCGATGGTTTCATGCAAAGTAACCTTGTTCTCCGGCAGAATGACAACTTTGTTCATTGCCTTATCCACGGCTACATAGCCGTTGTACTCCTGGCCTTTCTCGTCTTTGAGGCCGCGAATGAGGCCGGCGTTCCCTTCCGTTTCGAGCTTCTGGCGCTGCTCCGGCGTGAAGGGCTGGCCGCCAATCTCGTTCGGTATCACGAGCTTTTCCTGGGGCAGTTCCAGTTTGAGGGTGGCCGTACCATCGGCCTCGCGGTGCAGCACCATCTTGCCCTCAAACTTCACGACTTCCTCCCCATCCTTGCCGGCAACCTGCATGGGCAGCAAGTCGGTTTTCTGTCCATTCAGCAGCTTTTGCAGCTGGCCGTTCTGCTCAAGGTCAGCGGTGCTCAGGCCAAGTGAAGCCAGTACTTTTTGCGGCACGTCGGATGCCTGAAACAGTGCCGGGGCTTTGGCCGGGGCCGACTGCTCGGGAGCAGCTTCGGTACCTGGTGCTGCAGCTGACGCGCCGGCCACTGCCGGCGCTCCGGGGCCGGGGAGCACGTTGCCCTGGGGGGCCTGCTTAATCTGCTCGACGCCCTGGTCCAGCTGCGCGGAGCCAGCTCTTTTCAATAAGCGAGCCTGCAACTCCTGACGGGTCTTATCATAGTCAACTTCCAAAGTCTGGCGGGTTTTGGGGTTCCCGGTCAGGTGCTGATAGAAGTTCTTTAGAAAGGCAGATGCGGGGTTGCCGCTGGTGTCGATATCAAAGATGCTTTTCCCTTCCTTCAGCACCTGCTCCTTAGTCTTGCCCTGCTGCTCGGCTAGTTGCTCTACCCGCTTCTCTCCGGCGCTCTGTTGCATCTGCTCCGGCACGGTGAGTGCGGTTTTCGGCACGTCGGCCAAGTTGGCACTCAGCGCGTCCCACTGCTTCGCGCCAAAAGCTTCTTTTACCTGCTTGCTGCGCGTAGGCTCGTAGTCGTCGTCGTAGCCGACTTCCTGCCGACGAGCGGCGGCCTGTGCTGGCTTTTCAACCACTTCCAAGCCATTGCCCACCTGTTTAAAACCCTGCAAAATCCCTTCGAGCTGGGCCAGCTTGTTGGATTCCGGGTCGTAACTCA
This sequence comes from Hymenobacter agri, assembly GCF_054778495.1. Classification (NCBI taxonomy): domain Bacteria; kingdom Pseudomonadati; phylum Bacteroidota; class Cytophagia; order Cytophagales; family Hymenobacteraceae; genus Hymenobacter; species Hymenobacter agri. The sequence continues at coordinate 49,635 of NZ_BAAGZM010000001.1, read as the reverse complement.
CGCCGAAGCTGCCGGTCAGCTTCCCATCTTCGCCGCGTTCCATCTTCATTGTGCCGACGGCAACTCCGGCATCTTTGAGCTGGTCGAGGTAAGCGCGCATTTCCATCAGCGGGGCAACTTCGTCGCCTTTCTGCTTCCATTGGATTTGCACCTCCCCTACCGGGTCTACCGTGGGCGCGTCTGTGGCTCCTGGGACTGCTGCGGTAGCGGCTTGGGGCTGCTGGACCACAGTGCTCTCACTGGGTAGCGCCTGGCTCTTGTCGCGCAGCTCGTCGGCGTAAGCGGCCTTTCCGGCATCCGGCCCTTGTTCTGCTTGGTTGGCTACCACTCCCAAATCCGCTGCAGCCTCGGTGCGAGTAGAGCCTTGGGTATTCGCAACCACGCTGGCCAGGCCTTCGGCCTCGACGGTCTGCGCGGCCTGCTCGCGGGCCTGGGGCGCTGCCTCACAAAATACGTTAAGCGCTGGCACCGGCGTGTCACTGAACCTGAGCCTGCCCATGTCAATGATTTTCCAATTGCCCTCAATCAGCTCAACCATCGTTGGCTTGTCTACCTTGATAAAGTCCTGGCCGGGTTTAGGCAGCCCATTTATCTGATAGGCCGGTGCCAGCACGTCGTTGAAGCTGGCAGCCAGTTTTCCATCAGCACCAGGGGCCGGGAGAAGTGCGCCTTGGCTGGGATTGTCGGGGTTGATTTGAAGCTGATACAAGGAGTAGTGCTCGGCCTGGTCGGTTACGTCCTGACCGCTGATGTTGCCGTTGCTGGTAGGCACCGAACTCACGTAGCGAATGCTAGGCGACGTGGGGGCCGGCGTCGGATTTTCTGCTTGTTCTGCCATTAAGAAAGGAATTTGGTGGGAGGATTTTCCAATAAAAAAGGCAGGAGCCTAGTCGGCTCCTACCTACGGATTTACTCCATTATTGAAAATGGGTTACCTTATTGACCTCACCAATTAAGCTTGCCATTTAGCAGCAATGCCCGCAACTCGGCTAACTCCCGAATATGTACCTCGTTGTACTGGTCCAGTTTCTTGAGCAGCTCGGCCCGAACACACGCTCCGGCATCTTGGGTCGCCTCCGTAAGCTGAAGCTTACTAACAAGGCTGTTATTCTCGCTTAGTATCCAGTTAAGGTTATAGCCCTCCTTTTCATAGAGGGCCATCACTTTCAGCCAGTTTTCAATCTGCCCGCCCTTGCCGTTTTCCATCCGGTGGATGATGTTTTGGGTTAGGCCGGTCCGCTGAGCTACCCGCGCCTGGCTCCAGGCGTGTTCCCCCTGGAACCGGCCTAGTTCCTCCCGGATTGTGACCAGTCGCTTACCGACCCGCGCCGTCATGGGGTGCTCCGTAGGGCCACTGGTCTTATCCTTTGTCATGGTTATTCGTTCTTTTTCTTGATGAGGTGCTGCAAGTTCGGGTCATTCCCTATCCTGATTAGCTCCCGCTGGCAAAGCTCCTTCACATCGGTTTTAATCCGATTAAAGTTAGCCTTTATCATTTCTTCGGCTTCATCCTCTCCGGTAGCCGGATTAATGAAGCTGGTAATGTCCGGGATGGGCTGGTAGTTTTTGGCCTCGGCCGTTACGGCTTTCACGTCCACCTGAATCTTGGCGTGAAATACCTTCTGGTCGATTTCCTCCCCGAAGTTATCCGCTACGGCGCCCACAAAATTGCCTTGGGTCAGGTTCGCAATGGTACTGGGAGGAATCATACTGTCCATCTGCGTGGATAAGCTGGTGCTTGTCTCGCGCATGTTGATGCTCAGGCTTTGGCGTTGCTGCAAGATTTTGCCGAACCGTTCGCTCAGCCACTTGCCACTATTACCGGACACTTGGCCACTGAAAACGTTGCCTACCGTGTTCTTAATTACTTCGGCTTCCTTCTGGCCGTAGTCGCGCTCTAGCTGGGAGAAGTCCTGGAAGCCAAGGCAGGTACTCACCTTGTTGCTACGAGCTGTAGCAATGAGGTTATCGAGGCCCTTGAAGTAAATCGTCGGCAGCTCGTCAATGATGATGGAGGATTTGCGCATGCCCTTCTTGTTGACCAGCTTCACAAGGCGGGCATTGTAGAGCCCCAACGCGGCCCCGTAGATGGCCTGCCGCTCGGGATTGTTGCCGACACAAAGCACCTTCGGTTCCTCGTTGCTGTTGATGTCGAGCGTGAAATCATTGCCCGACATTACCCAATACAGTTGCGGGCTGGCCAGTCGGCCGAGCGGAATCCGTGCGCTGGCAATCTGGCCTTCCAGCTGCTCAATCGCATCCTTCTGGAACGCCGACACGAACGGCTTCACCAGGTTCTCAATCTCCGGGTAAGAGGCCAGCACGGGGAAGATTTCTTCGTAGTCCCGGCTTAGAAATTCAATGACGTGGGGGAAGGTGCAGTACTTGCCCTTCTCAAACAGGCGCAGAAACCAGATGATAGCGGCCACAAAGTTGATGGGCGACTCCACGAAGAAGTCGCCCTGCTTCTGAATCCAGCTCTTGTTCAGGTTCAGCATGATGGTAGAGGCGCTTTCGTAGGCGTCTACAATGTCCGTCATCATCTCCGGCAGCAGCGGATTGCAGCGGTGGCTTTTGCGTGGGTTATCGAAATTGATAACGTAGAAGCCTACCGGCTTATCGAACTTGTCTTGGTGCTTCAGTAGCTCATTGTAGCAGATGCGGCTCAGGTCGTCAAACTTGTAGTCGTAGATGTACATGCAGAAGCCCTTGGCCAGGTGCTGGCGAATGAACTCGTTGATGACAGCGAAGCTCTTGCCGCTGCCCGGGGTGCCGAGCACCATCGTGGCCCGGAAGGGGTTTACCACGTTTAGCCAGCCCTTATGCATCTTTCCGCGCAGTTGGTAAGTGGTGCGCAGGTTCACCGAGAACTCGTTTTCCATCAGGCGTTCCTCCTGGGGGAAACTCTCGTTGTCCTTATTGAAGATGTCTTTCATCAGGTTGTTGTTAAACAACCGGCTCAGCCAGGCCCCGGCGCTCAACAGCAGCAGAAACCCGCCGCTGACGGCCGCCACGTAGATGATGGTAGCCAGCCCTGGGCTCATGCTCATCGAGCGTACCACATCGGAGCCAAACAGCAGCGCAACGCCTATCACGGCATAGCCCAGAATCGTCTTGCCTTGCAGCTTTTCATCAGCACGCCCTTTGGTGCCAAGGCAGCTCAGCAGCAGAAAGACCGCTGCCATTGCCTTGCTTATCCAGCTAGCCTTGAACAGAAAGGTGTTCCGGGTGAAGTTGCCCATTATCGTCTCAATGACTTTATGGCTCCATCCCATCGACTTGAAGTAGCCGAAGCAGAAGTAGTAGATGTTTACAACCAGGAGCGCAATGGCGAGTAGGCGCATGAACTCCATTATCTTCTTTAGTCCTTTTTCATCTTCCATTGCTGGGTAGTGGGGGTAGGTTGATAGGTAGAAAATACATTTTAGAGGCGTGGGCCTCGTTTTTTTGGTTCTGGGGTGGGCTGCCTGGGGACTGGGGCTACTTGCTGCTGCACCTGGGCCGGGGTTGGAGCGGCCTGCAATGCCTCGCGCAGTTCGGCCCCTTTAAAGCCGACCTCCTGGCCCTTTACGGCTACCCCGTTCAGTTCAAAGCTCACCCCGCGAAGCACTCCTCCTTTGTCGTGGGTGTAGCGTACGGCTATCTGCTGCCGCCGGAGCTGTTCCTGGAACCAGGACTCCCCTCTCCTACCCTGCTCAGTCAACAGGCGCTGCACGGCCTCCCGGATGGCCTCCCGCGCTAACTCCTTGCTCGGGTCCACGTCCTTGATGCTCTGCCGGCGCTCCGGTAGCGGCTGCATCCCGAGTTCTTCGCTTATCTGCTTCGTGATAGCCGGCTGCCGGTAGAAGTTGTTGCTCGTGCGCAGGGCGGGGCCTCCATCGAGCGGAACCCGGTTCAGGTAGATGTGGACGTGGGCATGCTGCTTATCCTTGTGCTCATACACGACCACCTGGTGCCGCGCCACGGGAGCGCCCATCAGCTCACAATACCGCTTCACGGCCGCAACCTTTTGCGCTTCGGTTACCACCTCTCCGGCCTTCCAGGAGAGCACGGTATGCCACACTGGTTTCTGTATGCGCCTGCTCTCGGAAGCTACGCTTTGCATCTGCTGGGCCATGAGCTGCGGCGTGGCTCCTACCAGGTTTGAAATGTATAAGGGCTGTACTTCACCTGGCTCTTTTGCTTTGCCTTTTCGCAAGCCGGCACCGTAAGTCAGGGCTCCTTCAAAGTCGCTGCCAGTAACTGTCTTTGCTATCATGCTAGGAAGCCAAGGATTGTAGACAGGGCCTGCTTTAGCTGGGTTTCGTGGCTGTGAAATGGCTTGCCGGAATGAGCCATTCGGGCAATCTGATTTAGGTTGTTTCCAATCCCGACCAACTGACGCCTTACTTCCAATGGTAGTTTCTCTCTTATCTCGGTGCCCTGGCCCAAGTCCCGTAGGTATGCGGATACGCTTTTGTAACCGGCCAGACTAGCCTTCAATTCAATTGCTTTTTTCTCATCCTCCGAGACGCGAACGGGTATCATCTTGTCGCGGGCGGGTTCCTTTGGTTCGGGCGCGTTATCGACAGTCATTCTCTGTTTTGTAGACTAGTTGAGCCTAACTACGGCAAATTCAGTTTTAAGGCTACTTTTTAGGTCGTCTGCTTTAGCAAGCCAAGCCAAGTGAGCCTGCGAACTTGGCGGTGCCATTGTAAGATGCAAACGAAGTTTGTATATACAATGGCATGGCTTGCTGGACGAAAGAACGAGCTATCAGAACGGGGCCGTTGAACGATTCCAGAACGAGGCTAGGACTAAGATAGAATGAGGCTTTGACGCTTTGATACTTTGAGGCTATGAGGCTCATTTGCCAATCTCAATTAGGCTTCCGAGTAGGAGGGAAGGGGTATGCTACTTGGGTGATAAGTGAGTGCTATAGGCAATGGTTTATTGAGGCTGTGAGGCTAAGATGTTTTGAGGCCGTGAGGCTGTGATAACGCGAGGCTTTGAGGCTGAAACTACATTGGTTAATACCCGTACTAAAAACAACGAGCCCCACTTGATACTTTGAGGCCTTGAGGCTAATGAGCTTTGGGGTTTTGGCTATTTGAGGCCGCGATACTTTGAGGCTTAGAGCCTATGATATTTTGAGGCTCTGAGGCTATGACGCAAAGAGTTTTTGAGTCTATGATACTTTGAGGTTATGACGCTGTGATAATGTGAGGCTATGAGGCCTTGGCATCATGGGGCGCAGCCTCAAAGTTTCTTTGAGGCCATGAGGCTTTGAGGTTTCATAGTTCCGTCTATCTTTGTTTATTCCCTAACTAAAAAACTGACCCATGAGCGAACCAATAGTAATTGCCTTTGCCACTCAAAAAGGGGGTGCGGGCAAGTCCACCATCGGCGTACACGTTGCCTCAGCCCTGGCCTATGTCTATGGCTACAAGGTGGCTGTTTTGGACTGTGACTATCCCCAAAACACTGTCCAGGTATACCGCAACAACGAGTTACAGAAAATCAAGACGGACGAGTCGTTCAGTAACCGACTGCTCAATCAGGGAATCACACCCTACCCGGTCAGCATATCGAGCGTGGAAAAGGCGGTAGATTCCATTGAGGCGCTGGAAAAGCAGGGCTTCGATTTCATTCTGGTAGATACGCCTGGTACTATCAACATCACCGGCCTGCCCGAATTGCTCCGCATGGTGCAGTACATCTTCCTGCCGATGGAAGCCGACCAAGGCACCGTAGCATCTACGGTGGGCTACATGCAGGTTTTGGCGAGCTTCCTGAAGTCAGCTCAACCAGACCCCGACGAATCCAACCTACTCGGGTACTACGCCTTCTGGAATCGCTATGTAAAAGCGGAGAAAAAAGCCACTTACGACAACATAGAGAGCTTTTTCAAGGAGAAGGGCTTGCCCTTGCTGCAAAGCCGGGTAGAACTGCTGATTGGCTACAAAGAGAAGCGTTCGACGCTCTTCGCGCTTCCTGAGCGTGAACTGGAAAAGCTGGGTCTGGGCAAGCTGATAATGGAAATCCTCTATATCGTCCTGGGGCCTGGTAAAACAACACCCTCCGGCAAAGCCATTGAGATGCCGGCTATTAATGCAGTCGAGGCCGCGGCTTCGGATGATTCGCTTTAACACCTAGTGCACGCACACCCTCTAAAAGCCCTACAGACCCATGGCCAAACCTAAACCAAAAAGCGACGAGGAGAAGAAAGCCGCGCTTTCTCAAATGCTCAGCTTAGCCGAAACCACAAATCACCTCACCAGTGCAGCACCTGCAGCACATGCTGGGTCAGAGAGTGTGCAGGAAACACCACCTACACCGGCAACTACCCCAGATAATCAGGAACAAAAGGGAGAAAATGCTTCGGTGGCACCAACCCCTGAAGCCGCAGTTCCGGCTGCTTCTGAGCCGGCGACTAGCCCTGCGCTGGAAGTCCCTTCTCCGGAGCCCACGGCTTTGACGCCGGCGCCGGTGCCAACACCCGAACCTGAACCGAAAGCACCCGCACCAGCGGCGGCTGCCGCAACTAAAGACAACGACTCGGCCGTAGAACCGTCGCCAGGGGCTATACCTGACTCAGTGACTACCGTAGAGGTGGGGGCAGTGGAGTTGGCGTCGCTTTTCAAGCCCTCAGCCGACAAAAAGGTATTTACCATGCGGCTGACAGATGCCCATTACCAATATCTCCTACTGCTAGGCACCATCGTAGGCAATGGGGCATCCGCGCCCGATATCGTGCATAACATCATCGAGCACTTCATCGACAAAAACGACCAACAGATACAGAAGGCCATCGCGAAGCAGCTGCGACAACGCCAGGCCAAAAAGTAAAACCCAACCTTTCATTTCCTTTCCAAAATGCTTAATCAGTATACCTGGGGTGACTTTGCCCTTTTTGTCCTGGTAGTGGTCACCCTCTACTACATAGTGGTCGGCTTCCTGTATTACCGGCAAGAATTGACAGATTTCTTAACCCGGAAGGGTAGGGGAGGGGCACAACTCGCCGGGGTGGGGGCTGCCTCTGCAGCCTCAGTTCCTCCTTCGCTGGTCCGTACTCAGTCAGCTTTTGTTGTAGCTACCCCTACCGCAACGGAATCGAAAGCCGACGTAGAAACCCCGGAAGTAGAGGACGGCGCTGCTTCAAACCTGCCTGATGGCCCGGAGGTAGCGGAAGTAACCGGGTCGCTGCCGGATTCTACGGCAGCGGCTACCGGCCTGGATGATGGTGAGTCCGCCGCGGTGCCAATGGATTCAGCCGGTGGAGCGGAAACAGAAACCGACACAGCCGCCGAATACGACGAGCAGCGCACCGAGGAACTGGACGAGGTAGATACCGAACTGGCAGCCCGGGCACGGCAACTAGCTGCTCAGATGCCGGTCGAGGAAACCAATGTGGATGAGGAAGACGTTATTGAAAAAAACAATAACGAAACAGGCGATATTGAAACCATCAGTACCTTCAGTCACGTAGAGGACGAGACAGCTTATGAGCATGGCTCTCCAACCACTGGAGACTTGCTCTATGAGTTTCAGGAACCCATCGGTTCAACCGCCGATGTATTACCTGCTGCTGAACAGCTCTTTTCGGCTACTTCAGTGGTGGACTTCATCGCTCAGGCGCGAGCTGGCAACCGGCCAGCTGGACCAGTTGCATTGAATGAAACTTCCCTGGCTACTCTAATTGCAGACAAGGTTTCAGCAAGCAATCAGGAATTGAATGCCCTGTTCGGAGAAGACGATTCGTAGCGCTTCCTTTTCCCTTCCTACCAACACCATCTCCCTTACCATCTTCTATGAAAAACCAACGCACTGTTCGCACCCTTTCTACCGCCATACTATTACTGGCTACCCACGTAATGTATGGTCAGGGCGGCAACGGCACGGCTGGCATCCAAGATGCTACGACGCAAGTAACAAGCTACTTTGAGCCGCTAACCAATCTGATGTATGCCATTGGCGCGGTACTGGGCCTGGTTGGGGCCATTAAGGTGTACAGCAAGTGGAACTCAGGCGACCAGGACACGCAGAAAACAGCCGTGTCGTGGTTTGGCTCGATGATTTTCCTGGTTATTGTGGCTACGGTCATCCGCTCGTTCTTCCTGTAGCCCTGGGCTATGCCTGCCTATGACCTAAACCGGGGCATTAACAAGCCCGTCGAATTCAAGGGGCTGGTGGGAAGCAACATTTACTTCCTAGTGGCTGGCATCGGCCTGACGTTCGTTCTGTTCGTGGCCATGTACCTGGCCGGTGTCCCGCTAGTGATTACGATGCTGGTAACCTTCGCCGTGGGCGGGGGAATGTGGGCTGGGGTATTTGCCCTCAACCGCAAGTATGGGGAGCACGGCCTGATGAAAGCCAGTGCTCGGCGCTCATCGCCCAAGTTCATTACGAACCGGCAGAGTCGCTTATTCCAACATCTCAACGAGGACCGGACCGGGCGCGCATAGCGCCCGGTTTTGGTTACTCTCTACCGCATGAGCAACAAAGTTCTGCCTTCCGTTTCCCTGGAATCCAAGCAGCCCATCTACAAGGTTGAAAAGGACTGCCTCATCTCGAAGAACGCCGATGTTACGGTAGCCTTTCGGCTGGACCTGCCCGAAATCTTCACCCTCTCCCGGGAAGATTACGCGCAGCTGCAGTCGGCCTTTGTCAAGGCCGTGCGCCTGTTGCCGGACCACTCCGTAGTGCACAAGCAGGACTGGTACGTGGAAGACAAGTACGCGCCGGGCTTCGAGGCGGAAAGAACGTTGCTCTCGGCTTCCTACGAGCGCCATTTCAACGAGCGGCCCTTCCTCAACCACTTTTGCTACATCTACATCACCAAGTGCGCTTCGGAGCGTCCGGATTGGGGAAGTGCCTCGGGGCTGCTGGCCCGGCGCAACATCGTGCCCAAGGAAATGCTGGACACGAAGGAGCTGGAATCTTTCTTTGACAGCGTCGGCCAGTTCGTGCGGACCCTGGAAGGAGTGGGGCCCACGAATGCTCCCTACATCAAGTCGCACCGGCTCACGTCCGACGAACTGGCCGGCACCGAGCAGGCGGCGGGGCTGTTAGAAAAGTACCTGGCGCTGGACCTGTCCGACCAGGCCGTACAAGTGGACCTGGACCTGACCGAAGGGCTCAAGGTAGGCGCGGAGATATGCAACATGTTCTCGGTCGCCAACCTGGATGATTTACCCATTGGCGTAGAAACGGATATTCGCTACGAGCAATACAGCACCGAACAATCGGACTTTCCCATCAGCTTTGCCGCGCCTCTGGGGCTGCTGCTGGGGGCCAACCACATCCTGAACCAGTATGTGTTCCTAGATAACACGGCCAAGACCGTGAAGATGTTTGAGCAGAAGAAGGACCGGCTCAACTCGCTGTCCCTCTACTCGCGGCAAAACGCCATCAACTTCGAGTACTACAACTCTTTCCTCAACGAGTTGATTGCTACCAAGCGCCGCCCGGCGCGGGTGCACTGCAACGTGCTCACCTGGGGCCAGAATGAGGACCAGCTGACGGAAGTTCGCAAGCTGGTGAACGCGGCCTTCAACGCCATGAACTGCAAGCCGCGGCAGAACACCGTGGACATTGCCGCGCTCTATTGGGGCGGCATCCCGGGCAACGCCGGCGACTTCCCCTCGGAAGAGACCTTCTACACCTTCATCGAGCAGGCTGTTTGCTTCTGGGCCAGCGAGACCAACTACCGCTCCACGGGCGCCACGAAGGGCATCAAGCTCTCCGACCGCCTCACCGGCAAACCAGTGCTGGTCGATATCTCGGATGAGCCGATGAAGAAACAAATCATCTTCAACCGCAACAAGTTTGTGCTCGGTCCTTCGGGCTCGGGCAAGTCGTTTTTCACCAACCACATGGTGCGCCAGTACTACGAGCAGGGCGCGCACGTCCTGCTGGTCGACACCGGCAACTCTTACAAAGGACTGTGTGAGTTGGTGGGCGGCGTGTACTTCACCTACGAGGAAGACGACCCCATCGCATTCAACCCCTTCCTGATTTCGGGCAAGCTGGACGTCGAGAAAAAGGAATCCATCAAAACGCTGCTGCAGGCGCTTTGGAAAAAAGACGACGAAAGCGTGAGCCAGTCGGAGTACGTCTCGCTCTCTACGGCCGTGAGCACCTACTACGTGATGCTGGAAGCCAACCCGGCCGTTAAGCCTAGCTTCAACTCGTTTTACGAGTACGTGAAGGGCCCTTACCGCAAGCTGCTGGAAGAAGACAAGGTCCGGGAGAAAGATTTCGACATCGACAACTTCATCTATGTACTGAAGCCCTATTACCGGGGCGGAGAGTACGACTACCTGCTCAACTCGGAAAAGGAGCTGGATTTGGTGAACGCGCCTTTCATCGTTTTCGAGTTGGACAACATCAAGGACCACCCCATCCTGTTTCCGGTGGTCACGCTCATCATCATGGAAACCTTCATTTCCAAGATGCGGAAGTTGAAGGGCATCCGCAAGATGATTCTGATTGAGGAAGCCTGGAAGGCCCTCACCACGCCGGGCATGGCGGCCTACATCAAGTACCTGTTCAAAACGGTGCGGAAGTTCTTTGGGGAAGCCATCGTGGTAACCCAGGAGATAGATGACATCATCGGCAACGAGATTGTGAAGGATGCTATCATCAACAACTCGGATTGCAAGATTCTGCTCGACCAGCGCAAGTTCATCAACCGCTTCGATGAGATACAGGCGCTGCTCTCCCTGACGCCCAAGGAAAAGGACCTGGTGTTGAGCATCAACCGGGATAACAAGTCTACGCGGGGCCGCTACACGGAGGTGTTTATCTCCCTGGGCGGAGTCGTATCGAAGGTCTATGCCATCGAGGTGTCGAAGGAGGAATACGTGACCTACACCACCGAGGAAACCGAAAAGGTGAAGCTTTTCGAGAAGTTCAAACAGACCGGGGACATGCCCACGGCCATCAAGTTGTTTGCCGCCGACCTCCGCGAAGGCCGGGCGTAAGTCTCACTTCAACAAAAGGGGAAAAACATGAAAACGAAAGTCACCATCCTTGGCCTGGCTATCCTGTGCCTGAGTGCTGGCAAAGCCTCCGCGCAGCTCGTCGTAACCGCCCCGGTGCTGGAAGTCCAGTCGGGCGTACAGACCGGCTTGCAGAACACCATGAAAGGCCTTTCCAAAGCCGCTAACGTGCTGGTGAAAGCCGGCGTGAAGGAGCAGGAGTTGACCAAAGTCTTCTCGGAGAAAAACCTGCAGTTGGCCAAGACCTGGTACGACGGCCTGCTGCAGGTCAGCTCGGCCGTTCGGAATTACCGGCGCGTTCAATCTGTGTTTGAGAAGCAGGGAAAAATCATCCAGACCTACTCAACTGCCATTGAAACGCTGCGGCAGTCGCGCTACGTGCAGCCGGAACAGCTCTCGCTCATGACGGCTACCTATACCAAGATGCTGACCGAAAGCGCCAACACACTTTCTGACCTGCAAACCATCGTCAGCCCGGCCATGCTCAAAATGACGGATGCCGAGCGGATGCGCTTCATCGATAAGCTGGACACCAAAATATCCGACCAGTTGGGCCTAATTCAATATTACACGGAGCGAAATTTCGTGCAGATGCACATGGCTGAGCAAAAGGCGCAGGACACACAGGCACTCAACGCCTTCATGGGTGCCCGCTAGTCCTGTTTACTCCTTACTTCCCTCTACTGCCATGAAAGCAACTACCAAGTTATTCGCCCTGGGTCTAGCCCTACTTGCCGCTCCGGCTTATGCCCAATCAGTTATCTCGGCGCCGATTGCGGAAAGCCAATCCCGTAAGCAGGTCGTTCACCAAGGCGTTTCTACCACCCTACTGGGACAGGGCAAACTGCTGGCCAACGACATGAAAGTGGTCAGCGGCAAGATTAAGGGCATCATTGACAAAACACAGCAGCTGCACGACCAATGGTATAGCAGCCTGCTGCAAATCAGTGCCGGGGTCCGCAACTATCGCCGGGTACGCGAGATTTACACGCACCAAAGCGAGATGATTAATCAGTTCGCTACCGCTATCCCGGAACTGCGGACCAAGCAGCTCTCGCCCGCGCAGCTTAGCGAAGCCTCAACGGTGTACCAGGCGCTTTTGCAAGAGAACGTAGCCTTGCTGGGGGAGCTGTCCGGGGTGCTCAGTGCCAGCCGGGCCAAAATGACGGACCCGGAGCGGATAGAGTTTATCGACAACATCGCCGACCGCATCGCCAGGCAGCACCACTTGATGAACTACTTCAGCAACAAGTGCCGGGCCATCGCGCAGCACCAGGCCCAGCAGGTGCAGGACCGCGAAGCCATGAGTGCCTTTATGACTGCCCGCTAAGGGCACAGTCCTTCACCCACCTATCTCCTTCTGTGTTATGAAAACCTCCCTTATCCTGGGGCTTGGGATACTATTGGCTGGCTGCGGCTCGGACGCAACGACCAGCACGGCAACAACGACGGCTCCGGCCGATACTGTTTCTGCAGCCAGTGCCAACCCGGACCCCCGCGTAGATACCGTTCGCCAGCAGCACCAGCGGCTGCTCAGCATCCAACAAGAATACCTGGTGCAGCTCGGCCAACTCAAAGGCAACGAGAAGTTGAGCCCGAAGCGGGTGCAAAAGTCCAAAGAGGACTACACCTACTTCATCGGACAAAGCCAGGCCAATCTTACCGCCCTCGACCAACTCGACCCTGCCAAAGCCCAAGACCCGGCGCAAGTCGCCCTGGTCGGGGAAATAGCCGAAAAGCAGGCCAGCGTGCTGAACCTGGCCAAGAAAAAGCTGGCTGGCATCCACAACGAGCATTACCTGCCCCAATAAGCCCGCTCTGGCCCTTTTACCCCCATCCTGAATTCTCCTTTCTCTCCAATGGACCCTACCGCTATTGATTTGAACATGGCGGCTTATGAGCAAAAGCTTGAAGCCATTTACACGGAAATGCTCACGTTTACCTCCCTGTTTATCAACCTGGGCCGCGCCGTTGGCGGCATTGGAGCCCTGTTGTTCATCAGCAGCCGGGTATGGGGCAACATTGCCCGGGCTGAACCCATCGACTTATTTCCCCTGCTCAGGCCGTTTGCTATCGGCCTGGCTATCCTGCTGTTCGTGCCCCTGTGCGGAGCGCTGCGGGGCATAACCATGGCCGTGGCGCACGGCACCGATGACATACGGATGGGACAGATAGCCGAAGTCAACCGGCTCACCGCTACCAGGGACCAATTAGCCGCCGACGCCAAAGCCAAGTCGGATATGGCCATCAACGAGGAATACGAGAAGGAGCTAGGCAAGCTTGGGGCGCTGGACGTTGGCCGCAAGGCCAGCCTGGCCTTTAACCAGGTGCAGTACTCGGTGGGCCAGAATTTCCGGGAGTGGACCAAATCCATCCTGGAACTGGGCGCTCTAGCCGCAAAGCTGGCCATCAGCCTTATCTCCACCTTCCTGCTGGTGCTGCTCAGCGTCGCCGGACCGCTGGCCTTCGGCATTGCCATCATCCCCGGTTTTGGGGGCGGACTAATGAAGTGGTTCGGCTACTTCCTCACCATTTCCCTGTGGGTGCCCGTCGCGAACATCTACGCGGCGGTACTGGCGCATGTGCAGGTAACCATGCTCAATGAGAACATCCGGCAGTTGCAGGCCGGCGGCAGTGTGGAGTCGGCCGACATCGCCTACCTGTGTATGCTCGTGCTGGCTATCGTGGGCTACATTTTTGTTCCCAAAGCAGCGGATATGCTCATTGACGGCTCGGGCGTGGGTAACGCTGCCACGTCGTTCATTACGACCACGACGGCCACGACGGCGGCCGTTGCCGGTGCTGCGGGTGGTGCTGGCGTTCGGACCGGCGCGGATGTACTCGGCGCTGGGGTAGGGGCTGGTCAGGGAATACTCGGCCGGGCAGGTGCCGGCGAGAATGCGACGCGGGGAGAAGCCTTTGGTCAGCGGGCGGGCGCTTACGTGCGGGACCGGCTTACGCCCCGCAAGCAAAGCTAACCGGGGCGGCTCTACCCTTCACCTCAAACTCTATCCTTCATGTTTGCTTCCCTTAAAACCATCGACTCTGCTTTTCAGCAGGTCAAAACGCTGGCCTTGATTTTCATTGTCGCGGTGCTGCTGCTGGCCGGCACCATTGCCTACTTCGCGTTCAAAACGACCAACGCGGCAGCGAACCGCATTTACGTGTTGGAGAACGGCCAGCTGCTCACCGCCGGCGCGCAGGATGCGCGGGCCAACCGGCCCGTCGAGGCCCGCAGCCACGTCACCCGGTTTCATGAGTTGTTCTTCACCCTAGACCCGGACCAGAAGGCCATCAACAACAACGTCAACAAGGCCTTGTACCTGGCGGACAACTCGGCGAAGAAGCAGTATGAGAACTTCAAAGAGAAGGGCTTTTACAACGACCTGATAGCGGCAAACATCAGCCTGGAAACGACTGTGGACAGCGTGGTAATAAGCGGCTCGCGGCCCCTTACCGCCCGCTGCTTCGCGCATCAGCGCGTTATCCGAGCCACGTCGATAACCAACCGCAATCTCATTTCGGAGTGCTCGCTGCGCGACGTGACGCGCTCGGAGAACAATCCCCACGGCTTCCTGATGGAAAACTGGCGGGTACTGCAAAACAAAGACCTGAATACTACCCCCCGCTAGTACCTATTCTCATGGCAACACCTGCTAAACCACACGACGCGCAATTCTTACGAACCCGTAAAATGGCGACCTTCCTACCCATCGTAGGGGTACCGTTTATGGCGGTCATGTTCTTCCTGGGTGGCGGTGGCAAAGGCACCCCGGCTGAAGCGCAAAACGTCGAATCCGGCTTTAATACCGAATTGCCGACTGCTGAGAAGGCTACGATAACGGATAGTAAGCTGGAAGCCTACGCCAGCCCGGTTGACTCCATGCGCAACCGGGGCCTGGTTGATTCCAGGATTGATACCGCGTCAGGTGGAGGGCTTTCCTATGGCATCCAGGCCGACGGTAAAGCCGGCCCGAACGGCTCGGTTGATAATTCGGTCGCCGCGGCCCAAGCGCAGCTCATTGCCGCGCAGCAGGCGCAGCTCAACGGGGGCATGGCGGCCAACACGACCGCGCAGGCCGGTTCGCAGCCTGGCTCACTCACCCCGGAGGAAAAAATGGAGCTGATGCGGTCGGAGCACGAGCGGGAATTAGCGGAAGCGCGGGCGCAGGCGCAGATGGCTACGCTTATGGCGCAGTCGAACGCAGCCAGTGGCGGTGCAGCTCCTCGAACGATGGCCGCAGTTCCCAAAAAGAAAAAACCGGTCACCAAGGTGCGGGCCATTGACGAGGACGCGGTCGTGTCGCGTCTGGGCTCAAATAGTACTGGCCGGAAGCGCACGGCTTCTTTCCAGGGCTTTGATTCGGAAGGCAACGCGGGTACGGAAGCCAACACCCTGCCGGCGGTCATCCACGAATCGCAGGAGGTCGTTTCGGGGTCCCTGGTGAAGATGCGCCTGACGGAACCGGCCGTCATTAACGGACACAAGCTGCCGGCCAACACCTTTATCTACGGCAAGTGCAGCCTGGCCGGCGAACGCCTCAGCATTGCCATTGAAACGCTTAAATCCGGCAACAACGTGTTTCCGGCCTCGCGGGACGCAGCCAAGCAGGCCGGCGCCAACAGCATGGACGCGGCCGATATGATGACGATGAGTGCCGACCCGGCAATGGCCGCGGCGGGGGTGGCGGTAAGTGCCGCCAAAGGCCTCGGCAAAAACAAGATTCGGATGGTGAAAGTCCGTCTGAAGGCTGGCTACAATATCATGCTCAAAGTGGACAAAGAATAACTCTTCCTTATGAAAACGACCTCCTGTCTGGCGCTGACCCTGGTGCTGCTCACCGTTCGCCCCACTAGTGCGGTGGCTCAAACTACCGCGTCATCTCAGAAGCTACCCAATGCGACCGAAGCCACTAAGCTACCCACCTTGCCACTATATGTGAGCGACCAGAAAACGACCCACCTGGTCTTTCCCAGTCCGGTTACCTATGTCGATTTGGGCAGTACCGGCCTGATTGCCGCCAAGGCAACCGGCTCGGAAAACATCGTTCGCGTGAAGGCAGCCAGCGCGGGTTTTGGGGAAACCAACATGACCGTGCTAACGACGGGCGGCAAGCTCTACTCGTTTGTGGTGAATTATCAGCGGAGCCCGCGCATGGTGGGCATCGACCTGGGCACGGCCAATGGCAGCGCCGATAAGGGCAAGCTGCCCACTACGGCGCTGTATGTGAGCGACCAGAAAACAACGCACCTGGTTTTTCCTTATCCGGTTACCTATGTGGACCTGGGTAACTCGGGCATCATCGCGGCCAAGGCTACCGGCGCGGAGAATATCGTGCGCGTAAAATCAGCGGGTACCCGCTTTCCCGAGACCAACATCACGGTGCTCACCTCGAACGGCAAGCTGTATATGTTCACGGTGAACTATCAGCACGACCCCAAGGTGCTCAGCCTCGACATGGGCGCAGCATCTTCGCAGGTTACCAGCAGTGAATCAGGGGAAGCCATTCTATCAAACTCGCCCATTCCCCAAGGCAACTTGGATGCCTACTCCAAGCAGGCACTGGCACGGGGCGGCTCGTCGGCCGGCGAAAGCAAAAACCAGCTCACCGTTAAGTGTGGCGACGTTGGTTACAAGCAAGAAACGCTGTTCTTCCCCCTGCACGTTGCCAACAAGTCGAACGTGACTTATGACGTCGACTTCGTGAAGTTCTACATTCAGGATAAGAAAGTAGCGAAGCGCACAGCCGAGCAAGCCATTGAAATCACCCCTATCTACGTTTACAACGGCTCCCAAAAGAAGATTGACGTAAAAGGCAAACTGGAACAGGTGTACGTTTTCAAGAAGTTTACCATCCCGGACCAAAAGCAGCTCATCATCGAAGTTTATGAGAAGGGGGGCGGGCGTAACGTCAAGCTCCACCTTGCGAATTCGGACCTGCTCAAGGCCCGAACGTTCCAATAAGTTCGGCTTTACCTTATGCTTTTTCGCGCCATGAAAATCACTCAATCGCCCCGATTAGCGGCCCTACTAGCTAGCCTATTTGAGAATCCTAGCCCAAATTATGCGCTGATGGCAATGCTGGTGCTAGTAGCCGGCGCTACGGTTGTGTTTGGGGAAAACCGCGTACCAGAACCCATTGTGCACTCAGTTATGCTGCTGACCATGCTTGGAGTATCACGCTTGTTCAATGCTGGCCTGTTGCGCACGTTTTGGTATGTGACTGTAGGTCTGATTTCCCTGGTATTGATGCTTGACGTGGCACTCATGGTAATGAGTGCGTAGCCTTTGAGGTTGTGTTTCATCCTTAAACTTTCAAGTCCCTTTCTCTCGCATTATCCCTCGACTTTGGAGCCAATTAGCGTTTACCTTGACCATAACATTCTGAATGATGTTGCCCCACCTAAGCAAGAGTGGACCACTACCAAATGGGGAGCTTATCTTCTGGACCAGACTCAAAAAGGCCACATAGAAGTCTACGCCAGCCCGACCAACTGCCTTGAAATCGCGCTGACCAAGGACTTGGACCATCGTCATAACATGGCACGGGCGCTCAATACGCTTATCAGCGGGCATCGCATGTTGCCCACCTATGAATTTATCATCGTTCATAACTTACTCCGCCATGTTAATGGAAACTGGCCGGGCACCATTAATGAATCGCGGTTTCAAAGGATTTCGAGGCAATCATCTCGCACGTATATAGCGTTGCTAGGTCAATTAGCGGCGTTGAGAGACTACGACTGCTCAAAAGGTCTTGCGGGCATCATCGCCCCCAAAATCATCAGCCAGCTTATACAGGGAGAAATATTCAGGAACCCGTTGGCTGAACTACAGAAACGACTGGCAGGATTACGCCAGGTAACGGTGCAGGCGCAAGACGCATTCGCAGCATATGATAACAAAAGCCTTGACGAATTAACTGACCTTAAGGACAGCCTGTTGGAGGAGTCCTTTGAGGTCGATAAAAGAGCCATCAAGTTTCTCAAGGACAATAAAGCCGAGTTTATTGAGGGCTACGCACAAGATGAGCTTCGCTCGTCCATCTACCAGGTATTTCTCTATTCTGAAGACCTGGAGGTGTGTTTTGCTGGTGTTGAACAGGTTGTTCGGGGATGGGCCACCGTGCATCCCCTCGAGTCAACAAATCCAGCCTTTCAACCAACGCCACTTCCGCAAGCCCTCACTGCTGCCTTCGCGTCTGGCCGAATTACCAGGAACGATAGATATGTAGTCTTGAAAGCTCTAGGAGCACGCTTTTCACCCTTTTTGGATGTACCAAAGCTGTATTCATCAGCTGTTTTTAACGAGATGGAACGCACTCTCAATAAAGGGAAACTGCCAACAGGGGGGCTTGCACTTGATTGCCAGCACGCGCTAGCGTGCGCAGCTACCGAATTCTTCTTGGTCCGCGACGCTATTTTGTTGGACACGGTTAAGCGCTGGCACGCAACAATCATGAAGGAGTCTACCTTGTTCCGTGAATCGGCCGACAGTCTGAGTGACTTTGAACGCAAAGTAGAAAAGCGTCTTAAATCTTTGAGTACCAAATAGGGTAGAAGGTCACACTTAAATGAAAGTATTAATGCAGCATTGTCAAGCTCATCTCTACGCTTTCCGTTTACGTAGATAAGCAGGTTCTCTGTAGGAGCGAGGATAATATAGAGTGGTACAAGTAATTTGATACCCCCATTATAATTCTGATTGCTATGCCCAACTACCAACAAGGCTACGAGGATGGCCGCTCTGCTCAGCGTTACTCTGCTCAAACCTCCAGCCAGTTCGGGAAAGGCTTAGGCACTCTCATTGCCTGGGCATTTATCGCGGGCACTCGGATTGCAGTTGAAGTCTTGGTAGCAGCTCCGTTTCTAATTCTCGGCTTTGTTGTAATGGCTCCGCTGGACTTCCTTGGTCCAATGCTCGGGGCCGTGCGCGTGACCGGCATGGTTCTGGTAGCCTTCCTGGCTTTCGCGGGTCTATACTGGCTTAAGGGGTGCATAGTGGCTTTGCGGCACCGCCCGGGCCGGCTCTGGCTGCTACCCTTCGCACTGTGCGTTAGTGTAGCTTGCCTGCTGCCGGGCTGGCTGGTTCGGTCACTGGTCATCAGCTCGTTTCCTACCGCTGGCCCGCTGTGGGGATGGGGTCTGGGCCTGGCCTTTGCCTTGTTCGCTTTCGGCCGCTACCGCTTCACCGAGCATAGCGCCCCGGACCTGATGGACTGGTCTTATAGCCGGGGTTACCGGTGGACCAATAAGTAAGTATTGCTCCTGCTTTAGCCTAATTTAGGCCCTCGTCGCTTTGGCTCGGGGGCTTTTTGTTGTTTGGGAGGAGCTGGATTGGACAAGGCCCTTTCACCCTTTGGTTCATGTTGCGTAATTGGCTGCTGCAACGTCACGCCGTGCTGTTGCTGGTTGAGTTGGGGCCGGAAGACCTTCACGGCCTGGCCAACTGCCTGGGAGTAGCGCAGGAGCATGGCCTTATCCGACAACTGCGCTGCGGCTGAGCGGGCAACCACTACGTAGGGCTTCTGCAATTCATCCAGCGTGGCTTGCTCGGTGAGGGCTGCCGGGCGGGCCATCACGGCGGCCTGCACGTAGGTAAGAAGCGGGGACATAATCGCTGCACCGTTGGCGTCCTTTAAGGGAGCCCCGGTTTCCTGAGCGTGGCGGATGCCTACTCGCTGGCTGCTGGCCTTCAACTCGCGCAGGGCCTCTAGCTGCGCCACCTCCAATGTGGGAGCGCTCAGGGGGCGGGCCTGACTTGGATGGCGTGCTGCTTTGGCTGCGGCACTTGGTAGCTCACCGGTGGCCGCATCGAGCAGGTAGCGTAAGCGGGTCTGGTTCTCGTGGGCGCTGGTCGAGATGCCCACAATGCCGGTATCCCGGGCAAGGTTAAACTCCTTATGCACCTTCTGGAAATCGAGGCGATAACCAGCCTGGTGGCCCAGCTGCATCAGAACCGCTTGCATCGTGCGGCCGTTGCCCTCGCGGAAGGCGTGAACGTGGTTGAGGTGGTCGAGATAGTACGCGGCCCGTTCCACGAACTGCGGCTTGGATAGCCCTCTTAGATTATTCTCGGCAGTGAGTTGCGCCGTAATAGCGGCCACGTCGGCGCCCACGCGACGGTGGTTAGCGTAGGTCATCATGTGGTCGGCCTGTATGTTCACCGCAGGCTTATAGCCCTGAAATCCCCGGTCCTGGCGGGTTTCGCCGGCCCACGGGTACACGTCGTGAAATAAGTAGCGGTGCATGGCCCGTAAGTGCTGCTCGTCAAAGGAGCGCGGGATAGGGGGGATGACATAGGACGGGCCAACGATGGGCTCTAAGGGCTGCCTGGGGGCGACTAAGCCTACCTGCGCCCGAACGAACATCAGCCGCTTTATTGACAAGTCGGCTTCCAGACGGTCTAGCTGTGTCTCGCTGGTTGCGCGGACGTTGTTATAAAGCAAGCCATCGGCCGGGTTGGTAAAGAGGTCAGCCATAAAGGGGGTTCTTGTTGCAACAGGGCGGATTTACACGCTAAACGATTATCTGCTTAAACTATCTGTTACTTTGAGCCAATTATTAGCTAACAGCAGTTGGTCCTTAACTGAAAGACAATGAAAAACGGCCTTTTACTCTTCCTTCTTTCGCTAGTGATTACTAGTCATGCCAACGCCCAACTTAGCCGGTATAGCACCCTGCCAGAGCAGAAGGTACAGACAAGGTCTAACACCAACCAACGCAATTCCAATAGGGCTCTAGAACAGAGAGCAGCAGGTCAAGCGGCTTATGATAGCCAGGTAAAAGAGTGTATTTCGCAGACCAAAGAGATGTATGAAAGTGCTGGGACTTACCCACAGTCAATATCTGATGGCTGGCACAATACCATTATGTCTACAACGACTGGGAATGACTGTGGGGCTAACAGCTACCTGGTTGAAAACAACAGAATTACGAAATGGAATTATGAGGGCAAGCAATACATAGACATTACCAAGGGAGGCATCATAACCAATGGCAAGGCCATCTATTATATGGAGTTGGAAGGTGGCCAACCACTCTACTTCACTGTCTATTTCATGGATGATATACTGAAGAGATAGATACCAACCTCACTTCGGAATCCGCGTACCGGTTGCTGGTTTTCTGGCGTCTTCCCCCATTCCATCACAACTTCTTCTCTCTCAGTTTTCTAGCCCTGCTTCTAGCAACTCTAATGTTGTGCTCCTTTTGAGCCCTTGAGTAAATCACGTAGACATCCCAAAGTTCAGGGGCAGTCTTTTTGACTATTCTAGTAAGTTCCCTAAGACCTTCTTCTGTGAGTCGGCCGGCTCGATACACATCGAGACCAGTACATTTTTCTAAGCCAACCTTCAGAAAGTGCGAACCAACGCCGTTTTCTACTGAATAGAAGACTTCATGAGCGATTCCGTTCTCATCCCGTTCGACAAAATAGCTGGGACTCATTGGCATGTTATCCACCCAAATCTTGGGGTCTCCATGCGTAATCATACATCCTAAATAGTTGTCATTATCACACTTTCCAATCACTGCGAAAGGATGACGGGCTTCTTGTTCAGGAGTAGTGAATTTGCAGATATCTCCGGGTTGGTAGTCTGGCATCGGTATGTTAAATGGCCTCTGGGGTGGAAAAATATTTAAAAACCTATGCCTGAAAAGGGCACAAAAAACCCGGCAAGTGGCCGGGCTTAATGGGATGGGTGCTTAGAGGCTAACGATGCGTTCCTCAAAGTGCAAATACGGGCTGTACTCGTGCGCGGGCTCCACCTGGGGACCTTCGCCGGGGGCGTACTTGGCCAAAGGGTCAGGACCTGGTGCCGGGGCGTACTCGGCATCGAGGACGGCCGATAACTGCTCCAAGTCAATCTCACCGGCGATGTAGCGGTTCTGCAACTCCACGAGTTGCGCCGATGGGTGCCGGTTCTGGCTCATGGACACACCGACGGCGAACTTTACTACGTCGCGGCGCTGCTGCTCGGTGCGCTCGTTGTCGGAGAAATACGGGGTCTTTTCCATACTACAAGATACGTAATTGGGCTAGAAACGGGGGCCTCGGCGGCGCTGTTTGTCTGTTGTGGAAGTAGCGGGGGTAAGTGGGGGAGTGGGCAACTTTTTCAAGCTGGGGTGGTCGAGGGCCGGCGTATCAAAGGAGCGGCGAACCTTCAGCAACTCGGCAATTTCCTGGCCGCGCTCTTGCTGCTCCGGATTGCCATTTAGCAGTTGCTGTACACGGCTTTCAAAGACCCGGGCCACGGCTTCTTTCACGCCCTGGTCGGGCTGCTTCTGCTGCTCGGCCTGCTTCATCCAATCCAAGCGGTGCTCCCGGTCAATGCACGGCATGACACCGCTCAGCTTCAGCAAGGGATTCTCGCCGCCTAACAACTGGTCGCGGGGGATGGCAATAAAGAACTGCTTACCGACTCCCTCACCCCAATGCAGATTGTTACGAGTATGGCCTTCACCAAACTCGGCCGGCTGGGCTACCTGCACCTGCTCGGCCCTTAGTTCCCGCTGCAACTGGTAAAGCGCAACGTTCTGGCTATAGAGATGGGGGCTGTCCGGGTCCGGGCGGTAGGGGCCAACCTGCAACGCTTCGGCCAGTCCCCGCGCCTGCACCTGGTCTTTCTCGGTCAGGTACTTCATCAGCGTATCTGCGTCGGTGAAGTACACGCTGGCCGTGCTCTGGCTCTTTCTGATGACGTCGGCATCCCGAAAGTCGAACTGCACGAGCATCTTGCCGGCCGGTAGTCCTTTCTTGGGGTGTTCCCACTGGTCCACTCCGGGGTAAAGAGCGTTGCCCTGGTCGGTCATCGCCTGGCGGGCGGCGGTATCGGCTGGGGGAATGGTTACGCTCACTCCTTATGCCTCAAATGAGAACTTGCGGGCAGGCTGGTTGGGGATGCCCTGGCCGATTCGTACAAAGTGGCGGCTGTCGTGCAGCATCCCAGGTGAGAGGGTAATGCTGGCCGGAAATTCAAAGTGCTTGCGCAATAGCTCCACGTCGAGGGGCTCGGTAAAGCCATAGGTACCCAAACCGTCGCGGTTGAACTGGAACTCGTCACCGGCTGCTGGGGTGTAGCCCTGGGCCTTCAGAAACTCAATGACGGGAAGCAAGTGGTCGGTGTCGCCGCCGTTAGGTGAATCCTGGGCAATGACGGTTTTTGTGAGGGCCTGGCTCATATCTAACTTGGGCTGGTTGGCCGGCAAGTTAAGAACTTGCCGGGGCTGCTGTCGCTGTTGCTGCCTGCGTTTCAAAGCAGACGAAGAAAGGGAAAGGCTCATGGCAGGGTAAGGATGCTATGCTTGAGCCGGCTCCCAAAATACGCGCACGTTAGCCACGGAGGTCCGCTGGCGGGCTAAGGCAAGGTCATAGCGTTCCTGCACGGTCAGCCAAAACTCGGCCGTGGTGTTACGGAATGCCGCGGCCAGGCGCAAGGCCATTTCCGGCGTCACGCCCTGGCGCTTGTTAAGAATGGCCGACAAGGTTTTGCGGGTGGTGCCCAACCCCTCGGCCACTTCTTCTATGGTCAGTTTTTCCCCGGTTTCTTCGCGCAGCCCCTCAATGGTTTCGCGAATCAAATCGCCGGGGTGGGAAGGATTGAACATGGGCATGTTGGTGGGCGCTTTCTTACGAGTGGGTCAGTGGTAATCCAGGTAATCAACGTCTAGCGCATCCTCGCCCTCGAAGCGAAAGATGATTTTCCAGTTGGCTTTCACCTTCACCGAGTAGAAGTCCTTTCGGTCCCCCTTCAGTTGGTGGTAATCGGAACCGGGCGTGTTCATTTCCTCGGGCCGTTTCACGGCATCAAGGCGGGTGAGCACATTAGTAATTCTAACTAGATGGTCTGCGGGGAGCTTGGAGGCATCGCCTTTTTCATACAGCTGCTTGAGCGGTTTGCTCTGAAGGGAAAGTATCATCCGGTACGCGGGCGTTGTGAGGATTTCTGGTGCTGGTCATCTGTCGCTGGTAACGGGGGTTGGTTTCAGAAATACAACGCAAATGTAACCTGTAACGTTTCACGTTACATAAAAACTTTAAAAGAATCCTTCCTGCATGCTACTGCTCCGCTTACCTACTTCATGCGCCTTAAAGCTCAAGTCTCAGAAGTCCTATTAGGCACATATAAGCACGATGGGTGGGGATACAGATAGCTTCTGCAACCCCACCCACCGTGATTACAGTGCTGGCTCGTGTTTGCCCTTGTTTGCCCCAAGAGGGTGCCTGGGACAAGTAATTGAGGTCAGCATGGAGATGGACGACTGCTTGCTACCGCAGTTTTTGCAAGCATACTGGCTCTTTTCAGAGCCTTCATATAAGGCGTGCTTCCCTTTATTAGCACCGAGGGGATGCCGTGGGCATGTGATAGAAGTCAGCATGGAAATGGACGACTGCTTGCCGCCACAATGTTTACAATAAAAGTTGCTCATTTATATATTAACAAAAAGTGTTATTGCCTACTCTATACAGTTTTCGGCTTCCCTGTAAGTGCTCTCTAAGACACAGTTGTCAATGATGATGCAGCCTGCCTTTTCATGCCGACTACAAGGTCTCCATGATGAACTTGATGATTGTCTCCTTTCTGCTTTTAATCAATTCTTTGCTCCATATGCCTGCTTTTTCGCTTAAGGTCTGTATTTCCCGCTGCTGTGCAGAATGAGTGTAGGAAGCACGCTTATCCTGAAACGGCTTGTTGCCAGCCGAACAGTTGTGTGACTTGGAAAGAAGCAGGTAATTGCCAAGGCAGTCGATGTACTTGTTGCGAAAGTCATCATCGTACAGGGGATAACCAGCTGCTACCGGTTCGCCTTTAGGAGGGGTCTGCGGGGCAATATGCTCAAGTTCCGGGCTCTCTATTGCGTCAAATCGCGCTAGGGCATACCCGCGCTTTCCGTTGCTCGCCAAGTGGTTCTCGTATTTCCATAACAGGAACTTGGCAGTAGAGGGGTGCAGCCACCCTTGCAGCGCGTTTTCCAACTCCGTGTTGTTCCAGTAGGCAAACCACCAGTCAGTGGTGGTCTTTAAGAAATCGACCTGCTTCACTATCGGCTGGATAGTCGGCTGGATAGGAGGATTATCTTGCTTAAACTTGGCGTATACGTCGCTGAGGCGAGACGTCAGGACCGCCTTGGTACCGATAATACGGCTGCGCAGGACCACTGATTCCAAGGAAACACACAGTTGGCAGATGTCCTCGACCGGCAGGCGGAAGGAATAGGCCTTGATGATAAACGGGATTACTAGGCTGAACCCTCCGAGAGTTATCAGCGAATGAATTTCATGATGGCGTGGCTCGTCCTCGGTGTAGAAAGTTGTTAGGTGTTGAAAGCTAGTATAAAGCGACAGGGTAAATGCTTTGATGAATCCGATGGGATTTGAGCCAGCGAGCTTTTTGTTGACCCGTTCGAGTGGTGTGCTTTCCGCCAACGAATTGAAGTAGACCTGCGCGGTATAACCCAACACATCATCTTCCTTAAACTTGCTTTCAATCGAAGAGATGGACTTGTAGATGCTCTCAAAGCGTTCTTTAATTACATTGATGAGTTCATCCTTTTCATCCCCGCCTTGCAGGTGCACGGTGAACATGAACTGGGCCTTGAGCAACTCCAGGTTGGAAGGCTTCTTGCCGCGGTTGTTCTGAAAGATGAACATTTGAATGGCCTCTGATTCATCCTTTACCGGGTGCGTGGAACAGGTCGCGGAACTTACCGTAGCCAGCATCTTCACGAGGTAGGCTTCATCCTTCTCGGCCAGAACGCGGGTAAAAAAATCGAAGGCTGCCACAATGCGTTTGGCAGAAGTCGTTTTCAGTCCCCGATTATCAGTCCGTTCCTGGTCAATGACGTATTCCTTGAAGAGTTGCCGGTCATAACTCACGGTTTCAAAATGGTAGGTAGACCGTACCCGAAGCATGGACTCACGGCTGGTCTCTTCCTGCTCAGTCAATGGTCGCAACGCCTTCAGACGGGCAAACAATGCCGAGAGAAAGATGACAATGGTGGTGAGCCGCTGCTGGCCATCAACGACGGCGAAGTCCTCAACCGATTTTTCTTCAAAAAGAAAGTGCCCAAAGTAGTAGGCCGTTTTAGCTGAACTGATATTGTACTCCTCCAAGTCCCGGAGAAACACATTGACCTGCTTATTGGAATTCTCTTTCTTCGGGTCAGTATCCCACGAATAGGCGCGTTGATAGGAGGGAACGACAATTTTGTTGCCGTTCAGCATTTTCTTGATGGTAGTGGACGATTCCATTCAGTTGGGTTGATTGTGGTACTTAGGATTGTTCGGCTTGTGAATCGCCCTACTATGTGCTCTGAGGCGTTTGGCTGTGTTACATAGAGGCCCACGCTATGGCAGAGGCATGAATTTGCTTAACCTGCGCCCGGAGCGAAGCCGGGGCCAATACTTGCACTTGGTCACCGAGAGAGAGCAGTTCCATTAGCAGGTCGTGCGTGTTGTAGACGGTCAGCTGAATCAGTAGCTCCTCGTCCGTATCCACCAAAATCCGTTGCGAGGAATGGAGAGGAAACGATTTGAGGTATTGGCCTTGGGTCGGTTCCAGCCCCAACACAATTTCAGCTGGCGGCTCGTGGTCAGGGCGAATGATGCCAAAGCTGTGGGCGTAGTAGGTATTGGGCTCAAAGTCCGCAGGGGGCTCAAATGAAAGAACTGTCGATTCCAGCGCCCGGATGCGGTCGAGCCCAAAGCACCGCAGCCCCTGGCGGGCCGGCTCGTGCGCCAGCAGGTACCACCGGCCTTTGAATTCTTTGAGCAACAAGGGCGAAACAGTCCGGTTGGTGGGCGCTTCCTCCCAAAACTTATGGTACTGAAACGCGACCTGCCGGCGCAGTTGAATGGCGCGCAGCAACGGTTGCAACCATTCCGTGCCCAAGGGCCGACGGGACTCCCACTGCACAAACGGGCTCAGGGCCGTCGGGAGGCGCAGGAACTCCTGCAGTTCAAAGGCATCGAGCAGTCGCTGGTAGCCTTCCGGCAACGGGTCTGCCGAGACAATCACGTAGCCGCCGGCTCGCCGGTCGTGCCCAATGGTAACGCCAAAGCGCTCGGCGATTTGGGGCAAGTCCCGCTGCAGAGTGCGCTGCGAGTAGTTAGCGGCCAGGTCCCGCAGCGAGGACTGCTCCAACAGGTAGTCGCGCAACTCCTCAAAAGGCACCGCCCGCTTGAGGTGCTGCAGGCGCAGGACCACTAAAAGTTGACGAAGAAAATGGGCGTGGGTCGTCACAGAAGAAAGCAAGGGCTTCCGTTCGTCCAGGATTTCAACCGAATACGCTGCCCTATTTCATCCCCTGGAGTAGAAGGCAAACGGACGGTACCTGCTCTCCTGAAGAAGCGTAAGCAAGGTGCAAGGTAAGGATAAGTAGCGGCCGGCAAACTCCCTTTATGATGGCGGGCCGGCCTTATTTTCATTGTCGTAAAGGGCCATCAACATGCTCTCCTGCACCCACAGCAGACCCCACCGCTCGAACTTGTCGGTATCGGCTCCAAAGTAGCGCTGTGCCTGCTGCCAGCCTTCTTTCCCGGCCTCGACCAGTTCAGCCAGGCTCAGGCCCCGCCCCCGGTAGCGGCGGGCAACGGAAACCAGGAGCATATTGGTGTCCGGTGGAAGGCCGGGAGGTATCGGAGTGTTCAGCACCTCTTCCCGGGCTTGCTGGTCTTCCTCGGTCTGACACTCCAATTTAACAATGCGCAGCGGTCGTAGCATGGGGTTACTCAGAAGGGTAGGAGTTGTCTTACTGCCGGCTGACGAGCATCATCACCTGGATGCTTTCGCCGAGGGCCGGATTGAGGCCGTGCCCAAACACAACTTCGGCCTGGTCGCCGGCCTGGCTCACCACGTATTCCAGTAGGTAGGTTAGCTCGTCCATTTCCAATTCAGTCGCCGTTCCGCTTTGAATGGCCAGCAAAATCCGGTGGGCCGGTAGTGTAGCATCTCCGAGCACGGTGGATTCTGTCCACAGCTGCTGTCCGACAACTGCGGCGCGGTTGTGGCCCTCCCCGGTGGCCATGCCGAATTGAAGGCAGGTAGCCCCGGCCAGCAGTGCCCAAACGTCCTGGTGGTCTACATTGATATCCCCGGTATCCGCCAGGATGTGGTGCAAGACGGTCAACAGGCCGGATTTTGTGGCCGGTGTCAATGCCTGCTTGGCCGGCACGTCGGCGCATTCCTGTAGCCAGGACGTGAACAGGGCATCCGCCTGGGCTGGGCCGCTTGCGAGGGGTGGGATGAGTGAGGTCTGCATGGGTTGAGGTGCCAATTTTATACGAAGGTGCAGGCAGACGACGACAGAACGTGTCGTTCTCATCCGGGCCGGAGAATTGCTGCCGGGGTTAAGCTAAATGTTCGGGATATCTTCGATTTGCACCGACCGATTCTTTGGCTCTTATTAGGCCCGGCTGCTAATCCCCCGGCCCAAATCGAATGACCAACCCACTACTTTCAGACCAGGAAAGCGAGCTTACCGCGTTGCTGGATGCCTACCAGGAGCAGTTTCCAGCGGCCGAGAGCCCCATAACTTATATGATGGGGTTTGGCCCGGAACAGCTGTGCACCATTTTGCGGGAAGCCAACGGGCGGGAAATCGTATTCAGCTACCCCGAATTGGACCAAGGGGTACTCGATGGCTGCGTCTATCATTATAAGGAAGCCCCGGATGAAGCCGGGCGCGGTAACCCCATCACCTTGCAGGAACTGCTCTATGCCCGCGGCCTCCCGCGCACGGCCAAAACGAAGCTGGTGCGGCACCGCGATACCAGCGGTAAACTTGACATCCACGACCTCTACCGCAACCACCGGCCGGCTTTCCTCGACTACCAGCGCCAGCAAGGGAACCGCGTGTTTGACAAATGCGACTTCCTCGTGGCCTGCCTGGGCGAGCCGGGCAGCCAGTCTCGCTTTGTGGGGGTGTTTCAGGTGCAGGGCATCGAGCGCGAAACCGAAGAACATTACTACTACAACCTGGTCGAAGTGCCCGGCTTTGCCGACCTGAAAGAGCGGGTCATCTTTGACTGGGGCAGGGCCGCCATCAGTTGGCACCAATGGCTGCGGCCGGAAGTGGGCAAGACGGTACTGGAAATTCAGCCCAAGCCGTTCAGCCAGCCCTTTACCGACTACTTGGATTTCACCCTTTCGTTCGCGGAGCTGACGCAACTCGTCACCAACCAGTCGCCCCGCGACGAGTGGTACCGGATGCTCTCGGCCACGGCCGGGGTGTACTTGATACTGGACCAGTCCAGCGGGAAGCAATACATTGGCTCGGCCTCCGGCACGGAAGGCATCTGGGGCCGCTGGAAAGACTACGTGGCCACGCGGGGCCATGGGGGCAACGTGGAATTGGTCAAGCTCCTGGCCACCGACGCTCAGCACGGCCGGCATTTCCAATTCACCGTCCTGATGACCCTGCCCAAAACCATGACCCGGCCCGAAGTCATCAAACGCGAATACCTCTTTATGAAAAAGCTCGGCTCCCGCGCCCACGGCCTTAACCAGAAAGCATCCCATGAACAATAAGGCAGCCATTACCACGCACGCGGGCCTGACGCTCGACCTGGCCCAAATCAAGTGCTTCAAGCTGTCGCCGTTTCTCATCGACGGCAACGACACTCGGCAACTGCTGGTGGAGTACAAGACCCGGCCAGTCTATGTGCTGCACCCAGGCACGAAGCAGTGGGAGAAGGAATACCTGGCCGATGTCATTGCCTACGACTTCCCAAGCTATGAATCCGCGCAGGCCCACCTGAGCGAGTGGGAAGAAATCTGGCAGGACTACCTAAATGGGCAGGACTAACGGATTTAGGTAATTGCGATAGTTTGGCACGAGCAGCTTCTTCGTTCACTTGCAGCGCCTACGGTCCATCGCTGATGGTTCGTAGGCTATTTCTGTTGAACTGGCCCAAGCCCATCCGTGAAAATGCTACTCCTATCTTGTGTCCTTTCTTAGCACCCGCATCTTGTTAATATGGAAGAGGCTGAAGTAATCGCCGGTTGTGAACACCTCTTAGGGTTGATAAAGGAGCGCGACCGCAAGCTGCTGGTGTTGAAGTATGTCAACTTCCTGGATTGGTTCGGGATGGGTCTCCGGCGCAACCCCGAGCGGGTGGCCATCATTGACTCCTTTTTACAAGCCAACAACATCACCGTGTGGTGTAAGCGCGAGTCGCAAAGCTCTATCGCCCATTTTGACCGCCGCACCACCGACCGAATCACCTTCCGCCTCGAAGGGGCAGCCCAAACCATGCAGAACGGCCAGGACCAGATTAGCTACGACAACGCCGGGACCATCGAGGTCGCCAAGCAGGACAGCGGCATCGCCCTCTACCCTCACCAGAAGGAGGCCTTGCAGCATCTGAATGATAAAATCACCAAGTCCGGGAAGGTGCCCTTCGCGGGCTTGCTCGTCTTGCCAACTGGCGGCGGGAAAACCCTGACGGCGGCCCATTGGCTGTGCACCAACCTGCTTAACCAGAACAAGAAAATCCTCTGGATTGCGCACCGGCACGAACTCCTGGACCAGGCCAAGGCGACGTTTCACGAACGGCTGGCTTTTCAAGACATTCTGCGTACCAAGCCCTCCTTCAACTACCGCATCATTTCGGGCATTCACGACAAGCCGGTGCACATTCGGCCCACCGATGACCTCATCATTGCCAGCAAGGACAGCCTGAACGCCGGCTTCAAGTACCTGCTGGATAAATGGCTGGTTAACCAGGAAGAAGTCTTTCTCATCATCGACGAGGCGCACCACGCAACGGCCCGGACTTACCGGAAGCTCATCGAGAGCATCCGCGGCAGCGTCAAGCAGTTTCGGATGATTGGCTTGACCGCGACGCCCTTCCGCACCGTCGAGGAAGAGCAGGGGCTGCTGGCCAAAGTGTTCCCGGACGACATCATCTACAAGATTGACTTACGCAAGCTCATCACCCGCGGCATCCTGTCCGAGCCCGTCTTTGAGAGTGTCGAAACCGACTTCAACGTCTTGAGCCTGTTCAACAAGCAGGAACTGGACAAGCTGAACTACTTCGACATTGGCAGCATCGGCGAGGGAACGGCCAAAACCATCGCCCAAAACGACCAACGCAACTGGTGCATTGTCAACCGCTACTGCGAGAACAAGGCCAAATACAAGCAGACCCTCGTTTTTGCACTCAATCAGGACAACGCCATTGCCCTGAAAAAGCTATTTCAGCTGAAGGACATCCGCTGCGAGTACGTGCTCTCCTCCATTCGGGACCAAGCCACCGGCGTTACCATTTCCAGCAAGGGCAACAAAGAGATTATCCAGCGCTTCCGGGCCGGTGAACTGGACGTGTTGATAAACGTCAACATCCTAACGGAAGGCACGGATTTGCCCAATGTCCAAACCGTTTTCCTGGCCCGGCCGACCATCTCGCCGACGTTGATGACGCAGATGATTGGGCGGGGGCTGCGCGGCGAAAAGGCCGGTGGCACCAAGGAAGCCTACATCGTCAGCTTCATTGACAACTGGGAGGACAAGGTTGCCTGGGTCAACCCCGAGCGGTTGATAATCGAGGAGAACACGGACTTCAACGACACGCAGAAAAACACCCAAAAGCAGCTCGTCCGGCTCATCTCCATCAGCAAGATTGAAGAGTTCGCGGTGCTGGTGAACGACCACATCGACAAAGCCGACAAAGAGAAGCTGGAAAACATGCCCTTCATCGAGCGTTTGCCGCTGGGCATCTATCACTTCTCCCTGTTGAGTCAGTTCGAGGAGGAAGCCCGGGAGAAGAACTGCGAGGTTCTCGTGTACAGCAACCTCAAGCAGCCCTACGCCGATTTGATGCATGCGCTCCCCTCGCTGGTAGCAGGCCTGAAGGCCCCGGTGGCGGATTACCTGTCGGAAGCGCAGCTGCAGGACCTAAGCGCGACCATCGAGAGCAAGATTTTCTTCGGCCACGACCTGTACCCGGGGT
Organism: Hymenobacter agri; assembly: GCF_054778495.1. Taxonomy (NCBI): domain Bacteria; kingdom Pseudomonadati; phylum Bacteroidota; class Cytophagia; order Cytophagales; family Hymenobacteraceae; genus Hymenobacter; species Hymenobacter agri. The sequence continues at coordinate 17,700 of NZ_BAAGZM010000001.1, read as the reverse complement.
ACAGCCCGCAAGATGTCAAGGACATCGTGCAGTACTATTACCAAAGCGAATCGCTGCCGAGCTACATCGAGTTGCAGGACCGGGCCAAGTTTGACGTGACCAACGTGGCCAAGGATATTCTGGCGGGCGACTACAGTCGCTCGCAGGAAGAAGCCTACAAAAGCCAGCTGTGGGACGAGCACGAATCGCAGTGGAAAACCTTCTTTGGCCACGACAAGCGCTACTTCCTGCATGAAGTTGACTTGGCCATCCGCCGCATCAGCAACCCGGACCTCTACCAGCGCCCGACCATTATCCCCACCGACCGGAAGGAGCTACGCCGACTAGAGGAACTGCCGATGGGGGAAATCCGGGAGCAGAACCCGGCGTACTGGAAATGGCTCAGTGACCAGGTGTACGAGAAGCATCGCGATGCCGAAGGGTACTATCAAAGCGCGGAAGGCGATTACCGAAGCAAAAACAAGCTCGACTTTCAGTTGGACCACATCACGGCGATAAGCAATGGGGGGCTGACCACCTTCGAGAACCTGCAGTTGCTGACCCGAAAGCAAAACGCTGTCAAGGGAGCCCGGTAAGTGAAAGGGCTCCACTGTCTTCGGAAAGACCATAACTTCGCTACCTCTCCGCCTCATTCATTTGTTTATTCTATGAGAAGTCTCACTACGCTCATCTTCTTGTTTATTCTAACCAGTTACCGTCTGGTAGCGCAAACCACTACTGCCCCCACAGTAACCACAGTAGATGGCAAGGCTCGTATCGAGTTTATCGTATCAGCTGCCGGCGAACAGGATGCCCTTTTTCTGAAAGGAAAAGATTGGCTGTACAAGACCTATAACTCGGGCAAGACGGTGGAGCAGTACGACGATAAGGCTGCCGGACGGATAGCCGTTAAGGCCCGGACGCAAGAATTGAAATGGAATGCCGGGCTAGGCATTGTCAACACGGCCGGGGGCTTCACCTATAACATGACGCTGGATTTTAAGGAAGGCAAAGGCCGACTCATTATCGAAGACATCACTTATCAGAAAGGCCAGCTAAAGGATGCGATGATACTGGCCTCGGGTGCGGATTTGGCCGACACGTTTCCGGCCAACTGGCCCACGCTCGGGAAGAAAGCGATGACGAAGCACTGGAACGAAATGCAAGCAGCCGGCACGAGCGAACTGCTGGCGCTGGCGACTTCCTTTCAAAGCGCACTGACGAAAAAGGGAGATAACAAGGATTGGTAGCTCTCACCGAAAAAGCCGTGCTTATCAAGCACGGCTTTTCAAAACTTAGTTTAGGTACGATAAGCCTTCATTATCGTACCTAAACTATCACTACATTTGTTGCCGTAAAATCATTGGTAAGTATGCTCCATTTCGATAACGCTTGGCGTTTTGAATCGCCCGGTTCACTGCACCCACAAGTCTCCCAAGAATTCCTTGAAATCATCGGTAAACTAGCGCAGGGCAAGCAACAGGTATACGAACACTTCAAAACGTACCTTGCTTCGGTGTCAGGCACTGTGGCTTCACGCAGTTCCAATGCGAGTTGGGCGTATACTGATTTGCAACACGCTATCGATGAAGCCGCTAATAATGCGCCCATGTGCATCGAAGCGTTTTATTCTGCTTGTCAAGAATTCAAAGATGGCCCGGTTCTCGGCCATGAGCTGATAAATCGCATTCTGGCGAAGCACGGTGAACCGTACCAGATTAAGCCGCCCAACCTGGAACGGCTCGAATCCGGTCAACCGGTAACCAAACCAGAGGTACCGCTGTCATTAGCACAACAGGCACAAGATATCATCCACGCATCTTTCGCCGAATCGCAGCGGCTGTTAGCAGAAGGCCGGTATCGGCCCGCAGTGCAGGAAATCCTATGGCTGTTGGAAACAGTATCAACTGCCTTTCAGGGGATGTCCACTAGCGAGAGTGAGACAATACAAGGAAAGTATTTCAATAAGATTGTCGACGAACTGCGAAAGCGAAATCAAGGCACGGCTCTGGAACAGGTCATCGGATGGTTGAAGACGCTGCACGGGTATTTGTCTGCGCCGGCCGGCGGAGGCATTCGACATGGGATGGACCTGAAAGAAGGAGTAGCCACGTCAGAGGGTGAAGCCAAGTTGTATTGCAACCTTATTACCAGCTACACTAATTTCCTTCTTTCTGAGTACCAACGATTAAGTTCAAGCTCTGCAAAGCTTGATTAAGAGCCTACCGGAATGAAACAAAAGGAAAAAAAAGCCAACCTACCGGTAGTGACCGATTCCGTGCCGGCACTGGCCCTGGCCGACCTCTCAGGTACGGTCCCAACTGCGGTGAGCCGCTACCTGGTGCGCGGCCTCGAAGGGGCCGATAACACCCGCCTGGCGTATGCGACCGACCTGGCCACGTTTGAAGCCTATTGCACCGAACACGGGTTGGAGCCTTACCCTGCCCACGTAACTACGCTGGCTGGCTACGTGACCCACCTGGCTGACTTGCCGCGCAAGCTGGCCACCATCGCCCGGCACCTGGCTGCCATCAACAAGAAGCATCAGCTGCTCGGGCTGCCATCGGCCGTGGGGGCTCCCGCCCTAGACGTCGTAATGAAAGGCATTTCCCGCGAACTGGGCAAGCGGCAGAAGCAGGCCCCGGCATTCACGGTGGCCTACCTCAAGAACGTTATTAAGAACCTCGACCTCGAAACCGCGGCCGGTATCCGGGACCGGGCACTCCTGCTGCTCGGGTTCGCCGGCGCCTTCCGGCGCTCTGAGTTGGTGGCCCTCGACTTGGAGCAAGTCGAACTGAAAGATGCGGCCCTGGTGCTACACCTGGGCAAGAGCAAAACCAACCAGACCGGCGAAACCGAAGATAAAGCCGTTTTCTACGCCGCTAACCCGCTTTTCTGCCCGGTACGGGCCTTCCAGGACTGGCAGCGCCTGCTGGGGCGCACGTCGGGGCCGGTGTTCGTGTCGCTTCGTAAAGGCAAGACGGCCGGCGACGCGGTGCCAACGGATAAGCGCCTCTCCGATGTCCGGGTAAACCGGCTCGTCAAGCAGCACCTGGGCGAAGAGTACTCTGCGCACTCGCTGCGGGCATCTTTCATCACCACGGCCAAACTCAACGGCCAATCCAACGAATTCATCAAAAATCAGACTAAGCAGAAAACTGACGAGATGATAAGCCGCTATACCCGCCTCTCGGACGTGATAGCCTACAACGCGGCGCAGGCCCTGGGACTATAGCGCAAAAGAGCCCACGTAAATCAGGCAGTTCTCGATTTTTCGTAGAGCGCTAGCTTCTTTCTTGATTCTTCAGCAGCTCGTTGAAGCTCTTTTTCAAGGCACTCTGTCTCTTCGTAGTCAATTCTGTAGCCAAACAGCTTCACCTTTATCACTGATTGCATGGACATGCCCTCAGAAAAAACGGTACTGAAGCTCTTATTACAGCTCTTGCATTTGTATTTGTATCTACCCGTAGGCGTTTGACCAGCTGCGTTGATGGAGTATTTGTCAGCCTGGCAGTAGGGGCACTTGAAACTATGCCGGTCCACCCGATACTTAACCGCAGAAGAATCGGTGAATAAGTACTCGTTGTTATTCCAGTCCACTAAGTCCAGGTTATAATCCCTTACCAGGCCGATAAACTCGGCTTTCCGCTGTTGGTAACCGGCTTGGTCGAAATAATGAGCAACGGGAATCTTCAGCAGGTAGTCTGCTCTAGGAAAATAGAGCGCAATCGTATGGATAGGGTAAATGGGCTCGCAGTCTTTGGTATGCATCAATGACAGCAGATAGTAGCCAATCAACTGATTTAGATACGAGCGCTGCAGGGTCTGCGTCGCGGTAACTTTCAGGTCTATCAGTACCCCATCAATGATAATATCAGCGTCCGCCCCTCCAACCAGCATGCCGGCGCGACCAAAGGTCGGGTTCAAAACGCAGTGGTGCTGTGCCAGAAAGGGCTCCCAATTGACGGCCTGAAAGAGTTTTTCAACCTGGTCGATTTCAGCTGCTTCGTCGTCAAATGCGACTTCCCGAAAAGCAAACTCGGGCCTTCCGGTGCGGTAGACCACGTCAAGCTTTGCAAGCAACAAACAGGAAAGGATTAGCTCCGGTGTAAGAACACCACTGCGGAGGAAAGCTTGGTATTGACCCTTTGCATCATCAAAGTCGCTCTCCAAGCGAGCAACCAAAGGCAGGGTTTTAGCAGCTGCTTCCGGCTTGGTCTTGGCTTTCCTGGCTTGCGAACTGGTAACCATGCCCAATGCGTGTTCGGCAATCCATTGGCGCGGCTCCTGCCGGAACTGTGCGTTGATTCGCTCTAGCTGGAATCGAAAGAGGTAGTCAAAGGCGGTTCCGATACGCGAGTAGCTAAGGTCGCCATTGCGTTCCTTATGTACCGTGATTGGCACCCTCACTACCGGTATATTATTGGGGAAATGATGCCTGAGCCATGCGGTCAGATTGCTGTGAAGGGGGCTTTGCAGAATTGAGGTTAAACTCATGGGTGCAATCTGAGAATGCTAGACACACTCAGCTGCCAACGGGTAATTAGCCCGTGTCTCCCCGCAGAAGTACAGCCGACTGCCCTCCGTGTCACATTTGAAGTCTGTACCAGCTGCAATGCTCCAAATCTGATTGCAAGAAACCCTAATGCGGGATTTAGACTGGGGGTGATGCCTGCTCAGTAGGATATCACAGGTAAGGGTATCGTCATCCATCTCTACGTTCCATGCAACGGCTTGATGAAGGTGTAGCACCGCTAGATACCAGGTACGCCCCTCTGACTCATAGGAGTGAGCCTTTACTATGTAGTGATTAGCTGGGTCAGCAAGCCCGACAACTAGCTCCCGTAGGGCAATGCGTGGGTGAGTTGTCGTGGAGGCTGTCACAAGCGTTTTTTTAGTGGGTATGTCAGCAAATTAGAAGCAGCGGTCCTTACGCGGCATCCAGAATAAAGTCTGCGGGTATTTGGAGCTTTTGATACAAGCGCCGGGCCAAGTCGAGATTGATTTGCCGCTTTCCCTTCAGCACCTCGTTGAGGCGTGAAGGAGTAATTTCCAGCAGGGCTGCCAACTCCTTTTGCTTCATACGCCGGCGAAACATCTCTACTTCAATGCGCCCAGCTATCGTTTGGGGAGGCCCGGGGTGGAAATCTTGTGCCTTCTCATAAGCGTGAATGGCATCCCGCAGGGGCAATAGCGCAGCAGTGTTGCCCGAATCAGTATCAAGCAACTCATCAAACTGGCGTAAAGCCGCCAAGTACTCAGCTTCGGTGTGCAACGTCATGACTAAGCAGGTTATACGGTTGAGGCATTCACTTTATCGTAGGCGGCGTGTGTTCCAATAAATCGAATATATACTGTACGAATGTTGAAATGTATCCTGGCAATAAGGCGGTAGCGGTTGCCCCGTATGTTAAACACGTAGCGGTCGTTTCCTACATAGTCTGCGGTCGGATAACTAGCCTTTACATCTGACCAAGTCGCCCAATCAGCGCACTCGACCTGAGCATACCATACCCGCAGCGCTTCTCTTGCGTCAGCATGACGTTCGCCAAATTCACGCAGGGTCCGCTCGGTTAAAACAACCATAACGCAAATCTAGTCGCTTTGATTACAATTTGCGCAATTTTATTCTGATTTTGGTAATATAGGTGCTACATTTGCTCAACCCTGAATCGTGGGGGTAATGACTAGCGACAGCATTAAATTCTGGTTTGAAACCGTAAAGCTTTGCTGTAGCTTCGTAGATTTTTTGAGTCCCCCGAACGCCTACTTGTGTACGAATTAACTCCAAAACTGCCCACCAATGCCGCTATACGCCGGTTGTGGGCCGTTCTTGCTAAAGCTCCCCTGCCAACAGTGTTGGCGGATTATCTGCGTGGGTGGCTGGGTATGTTGAATGACGAGGCCCTGCCTCACGCTGATTACTTACGCTTACGGGTTTTTGGCCGGGTGCTCATGGACCTTGCCAGTCAGGGATGGCACTTCTCCTGCACCAGCGAAGATGCAACCATTCTACGCGCATTGTCCCCGGATACAACGGTACGCCCTGGGCAAAGCGCCACTTCGCCCGCTGAAGTAAAGCAAGTGCTACGGGCGTCGCTGGTCGCGAACCGCGATGAGCAACTGCGTGACCCCGATAATCAGCGCTTCATACGACGTATGGAGATGCCCCGCCGACATGCAGGGCGCATGTTGAACGTGCGTAACCTGCTGGTAAACCCAAGGACTCTAGCTGCTGAATTGCAGACTTGCCTGGCAGCCCCTGAAGCAAATCGCGCCGAGTTGATTGGCTCATTGGTACAGCCCTACTTGCAGTTGGCCACGGAAGCAACCGATGAGCACACCGGACTTCGTCTGCTGGACATCTGGCGTTACTGCCGCTACACCTGGAGTCTTCCTTTTCAGACCCAGCCGGGCCGGCGCATGTTCTACTTGGTACGCGACGCAGCTCGGCCGCTGCACCCCATTATTGGTATTGGCGCCCTGGGCTCCGCTGTTGTTCAGATAACGGTGCGGGACGAATACGTTGGCTGGTCAGTCAAATCCTTGCAGAAGTGCGCTGACCCAACGAGTCGACTACGTGCTCTGGACCTTGAACTTGCCCGCGCAGTAGATGAGATATTCGCGGAGGATTTTGTTGAGGAAGGTATACTAGAGCTAGCAGAGCTAATTCAACCCACCGCGGCGACCTTCGACAATCTGGACCGCGCTGCCCGGGACTTGCCTCTAGCAAGTCGTACGGCACACCGGGGACTAAAAATCGACCTCGAAGTAGAGGCGCGTTCAGACCTTTATCGTCGTAAGCGGGCAGAAACGCTAAGCGGGCTGCTTTCTGCCCGCCAAGTGTTTCAGCAGAGTGACCACCTGCCTGCTCCCGAACGGTTAGCCCACCTGCTAGCCTCGCCAGAGGGCTTGAAGGCATTGCGCGTTGCCATAAAAAGCATCAAAAAGCGTCATGTAGCGGCTTCTATTATGGAAATCACTACGTGCGGGGCTATACCTCCCTACGGCGAGTTACTGGGTGGAAAACTGGTTGCAATGCTGATGGCAAGCCCTCAAGTCGTAGCCGAGTATAAAGCACGGTATACCGATAGCTCGAGCGTGATTGCCAGCCGTATGCGGGGCGAAATTGTAAACCGTGACGCTAACCTTGTCCTGCTGGGAACCAGCAGTCTTTACCACGTTGGAAGCAGTCAGTACAACCGCATCAAGTTTCCCACTGCGAAAGGGGAAATCGAGTACAAGCTTATTGGGAAAACGGAAGGGTTTGGAAGTGTCCACTTATCGCGTCAGAGCTATGATGCAATCCAGGACATGCTGCGCGAAGACCCGGCGCAGAACAGCCAGAGTTATACATTCGCTGCCGGAGTAAACTATAAGTTGCGCTCCATTGCCTCGGCGTTTAACATGCTGGGCCTTCAGAAACTGCAAAAACACGCTACCCCTCGCCTGGTCTATCTCACTCCCACGGCCAAGAACTGGCAGCGCTACCTATTAGGAGAAGACCAGCAGCCTGATTGGCTTTATTCGGACCTTGGCAATTATGTCCAAGAAACGGCAGCTATTGTTGAGCATTGGAAACAGCGCTGGTTTATCAAGCGGGCTCAAAACCCTGAAATCGTTGCCCGTCTGCTAACGGCGGAAAAGATTGCCTCACTAACTCAAATCACCGACCACGAAACCGAGGCTGCCCGAAAACAGCAGGGGTCTTTTTTTTTTCTAGGAGATAATATGCCACCCAAGATAGACTGGTCGGTATTCGCCTTGTTCAACGGCGGACGCACAAGCTTTGCTGAGAAATTGAAGCCAGCGGAGCTAGAAATTTTTCATATCGAGTCCAAAAAGCTGGAAGCCGGAATCATTGGCTTGCTTAACTCGAACCGACGAATCTACCTGACTGGCAATCCAGGGGACGGAAAGACGCACCTTATCCGTCGATTGTCTGAGGACAACGACAAATGGCCGGGCAATACGTTCGTCCACTGGGATGCGAGCGCAGAGAATCAGGAAAAGCTCGTGACGGAGCTAAAACAGGCCATTAGCGACAAGCGGCCGGTGCTGGTGGCAGTAAACGAAGGGCCTTTGCGACAAATTCTGCTTGACCTACCCGAGTCCGAAGCTAGCATGTTACGTGAGCAATTGGCAACCCCATTTGTCTACGACGCGGGCACCGCCGATGAGCCGGAAATTCCGGAAGTGCTCTTGGTCCACCTTGGCTCCCGGCAGGTATTGACCCATGAGTTGATTGAAAAAGCGCTACAAATTGCCCTCCGGAAAGTAGATTATGATAGCGCTCCTCAACGGGTAAGAGATAATGTGCAGGCTCTGGGCCATCACCTGGTTCAACAACGCCTCGGTGACTTGCTGAAACTGGTTAGCCAGGGCGGTACCCACGTCACCATGCATCAACTGCTGGGGTTGCTGTCGCGCATGATTACCGGGGGGTCACCCTTACCTGCGCGGGCACAAAACGCGCATCCTTACTACGAGACAATTTTCGAGAAGATAGAGGGGAGTGCACTATCGGCAACGCTTCGGGAACTGGACCCTGCGCGTTCGCCCCACGCGCATTTGGATACCCACAAACTTTGGGATGCTCCCGTCTCAGCTGGGCAATGGCTGACCAGCCCGGCCCATCCTGCTCCAGGTTCAAGTTCTGACAAAGAAGAAGCTGTGCGCTGGTTCCGGTCACTGAAAAGGCAATACTATTTTGAAGCCTCGCAAGGCAAGGACTTGCTAAAATCCATCCCCCCGGACCGGGCAAGTTTCGCCGAACTAGTTTCTGGTGGCACAGGCCAGGCACGACGTAAGTTGTTAACAGCCCTTGCACGATTCGCTAACCAGAAAATCGAGAGCGGCACGAAAAATCACGATGGAAGTTCTAACGCAACTGCGCCAGAACTATACCTATGGACATCGCTACGCTACGATGCGGTTGGTCCAGCTACTGCCCTGATAGCGGCGGCAAGTTTGCGGGAAACAGACGTGGCCGTGCAGCTTCCGTCCTTATCCCCCGCTCTCGCCAGTCTGCTGGACTACGAGCCTGACCATGTCCGGTTAACCCTAAGTCGTAAAGCAAATGCGCCCGCTTTATTGCTTGATTTAGAACTCTGGACTGCGCTAGGACAGGTTGCTCGTGGATTGCCCTTGCAATTTCGGTCGGAAGAAGCCGGCCGGCGAGTGGGACGTTTTCTATCGGAGCTAGCCGCTTTTAGCACGGCTGATGAAACGGGGAAAATACGAATCCATGATGTTGAAGCAGGCCACACATACGCAGTTGGCTTAGAAGCACAGCCGCTTGATAAAAACGGGCACAGCAAGATAAAATACGTGCTCTAAGACCACCCCACTTTCGTTTCGACCAATCCTTAGTTGATACTATGCCTGAGCTTTTACTTGCTGAAGTAGCCGAACTTGTTGCCAACGCTACCTGGGGCTTCGTTCCTGCCCGTGACATTAAGCCTGTCCATTTAGCGAACGGCATGTTTCGGGCGCTTGCTGGTCCAATAGAACCGGATTTGGGTTTGTTGAAGAAGGTGGTGGCCACTATGCGGGGCAAGACGCAGAAATCTTCCACAGAAATTATCGAAATCGCTGATTTCAGAGCCGCAGCTGAGTTGCCGCTGAGTACCGCAGCAGCGGAGGGAGCAGTAACACAGTTACGCAAGGCGCTCGATGTGGTGCTCAATCAAGATGGGGCATTTTATGAAGGTTCAACCTCTACGCCTACCCTCTCCCACTGGCATCATCTCACGAAAGACCCCTCAGACCAACGAGCGGGGCATCTACTTGCACACGTTTTACTAGGCGCCCCCGAACGGGCGGCAGCCTTGGCAATCCGGGGAGCCTTATCCAAGAATAATGACGCTGTTTACCGGCTGACCGCTCCCCTAATAGGAAACCAAGAGGAAGAATTGCCTGCGTTTCCTGCACCAGATAGTGATATCCAACAGAAAGCGCAAGAATCGTGTGTTCTAAAAAGCCTTCAGGAAAGCTTTACTACCCTAGCAGAATACAGTGAGTATCTGGATAAAACCGCCTTGTTGCAACGAACGGTAACCCTGGCAGGGTTCGGATTGCTGCTCTACCTGTTCAACGGAAATTCAGATACCTGCCAGCCATTATTGCTTTGTGCTTCTGACCATCCAATGGCAGTCAGAGAAGCCAGCCGCCACACCTTGGCCTTGGCCCGCAGGCGGCTGCGAACGGTATTTGGGGAATCACTGCGTAAAGAGTTGATTAAGCGGGGTGATGATAAACTCAAAGAACAAGAATACCGTGACTGGGCATCTACATGGCTCCCGTCCGAATCTTTTACTCCTAACCAAATTCAGCGTTACGCCTTAGAATTTGAGCAGGAACTGCTAGCTGGCGAAACGCCCTTTGAAGCAGCCGTCCGCGCTCTAACAGGCCCGGCAATGGCCATAATTGGCAGAACTAAATCGGGACAGGACAGCGTCACACCAGAGGGCTGTAGCAAACACCTCGGTCGGCGCATCGGCTTGCAGTGGCCCCGCAAGCATGGACGGGGCGAGCGCTATTTGCTCCCTGTTGGGGCTATCTATGATGCTTTGGTGACTAGCCTGCTGCATCATAAGGACGTGATACAGGCGGAGGTATTTTGGGAGTTGGCATACAAGCGGTTTGGGCTGATATGCGGCGCGTTGCCAGAAGTCGATGGAGAACGCCTTGCCCGCTTAGGGATTCGCAATGTCACATCAGCACAGCTGGCTGCCAATGCCCGCGGCATCATTGAAGATTTGACCCGTTTGGGTTACGCTCGAACTTACGCCGATGACGTGACGCTGATTAGCGCCATGTGGTAGCCAGCAGATTGGCTTTTCCCTTATCCTTCCCGCTTATATAGAGCCTGTGATGCCCTCGAAAGATATACTCTTCGCTACCCTATTTGAACTGCTAGAGCAAGAGTTCGCTATAGCACCAACTGGGCTACTGCTCCCTAATTTGCCGTTACCGACTGCGGATTGGTTACCTGAGTTACTGCATACGCTGGCAGATGATAGCCGGTACTATGTAACGGTTGTAGGAGCCGACCAAACAAAGACCTTGGCCCTTCAGCCATTGGTAAATCCTCACTTTGGGCTAACGGCAACTCATGCAGTAGAAATACGCAACGACTTGGAGTTGCCCGCCGATGCGCGGCGGCTGGTTATTGTGCTTAAGACTGAGCCCCGCATGAATTCATTGCGGGATTATAGAATTCTAAGCGTTGAGAAGATAGTCCAGGCGATAGCCCGTAAAGGCAGTACTAAAGCGCCGAACTCGCCCCAACGCGCCCTTTGGGATGTATTGGCTACCACGAAGTTACCAACCGAACTCGGGGCCTTGATTCGGTTTTATGACGAGGTCTACAGAGAAGGAGGTGCTGAGCCACGGGAGGCTTTACACATTCTTGAATTGCTCCCAGACCCTGCCTTATTCAACGACCACCGCACTACTGTTGGGGCAATAGCACCGCGTCTGGAGCTAAATGCAACCTTGACGGGGCGGTTGTTGCTGCGCGACTCGGAGGACGTTGACAAGGCATATGAGACATACCGCAAAGCGGTAGACGCAGCCAATCCTATAACGGACTTACTACGAGAGAGCTACGGGCGATTTCGCAAATTGGACCCGGCTGCTGAATTACCATCTCAATTAGAGGGGTTTTCGTTTGAAGCGGTGAGAATGCTGTTCGGAGAGAGCAGCCTCCCTCCTGTGAAACCATCTCCCAACCCTCAACCGGAGCCTGAACCCGAGCCGGAGCCAGAGCCGGAGCCAGAGCCAGAGCCAGAGCCTGAACCCGGGCCAGGACCAGGACCGGGACCAGGGCCAAATCCTGAGCCAGAACCAGAACCCGAGCCAGAGCCAGAACCGATTCGGCCTAATCCCCCTGGAGGCGGCCCCTCTGGTGGCAAGCCAAGTCGTGAGTCCTTCCGAGAAGGGTTACTTGATGAGGCTGTGTTAGCAATCGCAGCTGACCCCCGTTTTGCCGAAACCTGGGGTCAGGAGGTAACCAAGCTTTTTTCTGCTTTGCGGAAGGAGCCTGAAGGGAGCAACATGCTGATTGGTATTCGGACAGAGTGTGACCATCGCACGGAACCTGGGGCCCTTCTTTTGACCGAAGAACTACTAGACACCCACCGTTTTGGCGGAATCATTACGGTAGGGCAGGCCAATTCCTTAGAGGAAGCATTGGCTTCTTTATCCGAAGGCCTGCCCGCTGCAAACCCCATTTTTGATGCAACGTGGCTAAGCCAGTTGCAAGAATACCTAACAACGGCTGAAGAACTTCTTCCCCCCGGTTTTGAAGGCATCGCGCGGCTTAAGTACTACATGGACTGCCGGGCACGGCTCGTTCCCGTGGCCGATATGCTTACGGCTGCCCCCCTCACTACTTTGCTGGCTCAGCCTGACATCTTACAAGCTGCCCGCGATACAGTAGCCGCTTACGAGGGGTTAATGGAGCATATTAGCAGCCACTTTGCTCAACTCCAACAAGAAGATGGTGCTCAGCTCTTAGGGGGACTATTGCTGCGCTTAGACTTGGTGGAAGTGCGTGATGGCATGGGTGGGCGAGCAGGGTTATTAGCACCTTTTCATCCGCTGATTCTGTGGAAGAATATCGAGTTGGCCGATGAGGTGCTAGCTGGGCATGCAGCCGACTTGCGTTTGTTGATTGGGCGGCTTAGCCTTTTCTCCGAGCCTTTAAGGGCCCTGATGCTCCCCGTTGACGAGTCCTACACCGACACGGCATTAGCGTATGCTGACCGCTTGGGTTCCTGGGCGGTATATCGTCCTGCGGGGCTGGTAAACGTCACGGTAAGCATTCGCTTGCTGGAACGGGCTGCTGAGAAAATTGCGATACTATACCCCCCGGTACGTCAACACCTCCGCCTCTTCCTGCATCATCCAGAAAGCCTTGAGCGGGTAACCGAGGTTCTCCGGCATCTTTTTGCCCCTAAAAAAGGGCATACGCCATTCGAGCATGTTCAATTAATCATCAGCCATCATCCAGACACACCCATCAAACTCGATGGTTTGAACAACTTCATCAGTGAGGGTTTGGTGACTCCCGAACTGAAATCAGCTGTTGACGCCGACGAAATCGTTCCGTGGCTGGTTGACAATCCGGTGCACATACTGGTGCTGCCAGGGCAGCGCTATTTGCAGCCAACCCGGATTGGACGTCAAGCAAGCAACATCCACCCGCTTAGTCTGCCGCGACTGCTTCAGTTTAATCAGTTTAAGAAGATTATCAGCCTGCAGCCTCGTAGTCAGCAAGGGTCAAGCAGCGGCGCTAGCCAGCCCTTTGGCCCCTATCATGCCCTCGCCGCTGCGCTGGGAGGACAACCCCAGCAGGAGCTATCAGGCACACTCGTTCAGCAGGAGAATAATGGGAGCCAGACCATCCTGATGCCGCATGCTGTTTTCATGTTGTTGGCGGGAGCAACCGGCGTCGAGGGGGCACAAGTGCTGGCCCGTGAAGGAGGCATTGACGGGGACGTAGTGGTAACGCATTATCCTAAACGCTTCGTCAAAGGCGTCGAGTACATGCTGCGGGAACTGAACTACCAGCCGGATGCAGCTGGAGTACTGCGCCTGCTGAAGCGTTTGGAAACGGTGGGCGAAACCGGCCTTTTCAAAACCATCAGCGATACGGGTGTAGGCGGATTTTCCCCTCCTGAGCTGAAAGGGCAATTTGGGTTGGCAGTCGCTTTAGGTTGGTATCTGGCCCTCGCGGGCAATGACCCACGTCATTTGACCGTAAGCCTGGACTCAGAATTAGCGAAGCGTTGGCTTGAAAAGCGTGATTCTGACCGTCGCAACGATTTGCTAGGCATGCGCCGCTTGGAAAACGGACGGCTGAGCATCGACTTAATCGAGGTCAAGTCCTATAAGGTTGGGGCTAATATTGAAGGCGACGGACATCCGGGCGAACAGCTACGCGCCGTAGCGCGAGCCCTGTTCCCTGTCTTGGAAGGCAAAGGCGGTGACCTGCTAACCGATTGCCGGCGAGAACTACTGCGTGAGCAGCTATTCAGGGAGGGTCAACTTACGTTTCCCAAGGAAGGTGTTACCACCAAAGAATGGGGTGGTTGGATTCAACTCCTGAATGATACCCTGGATGGCGAATTATCCCTTGAGGAAGGGAAAATTGAAGTTAACCTTATGCTCATCGAGGTTTGCTTTGAAGAAAACATTGAACGGAGCGAAACCATTGTGCAAGCTGATGCTGGCGCACAACATCCAGCTGACCGCTTGCCTGTACATCGGGTTCGTTTGGGCGAATCGGATGTAAAACTGTTGCTTGGCAGCGATTGGGCCGCTCCGGTCACATTGCCAACTGTTACGGTCCCGGCACCCGTAAAAGCTCAACCAAAAGGTGCGCAGGCAGCTGCAACGCCAGCCCCAAAGCCAACCGTTATAGTTGCAGACCCCATAGTTGCACCTAAAAAACCAGATGGTCCTGAAAAGCAGGGTGAGGATGATTCGGAGGTGACCGGCACCACCCCGCTACCAGATGCCCCTATAGCACCTGCCAGTGGGGGTAGTTCTGCTCCGATTCCCCCGGAAGCAGTACTAGGTGAAGAAGAACCGGCTGAGCCCACCCAGTCCGTCAAATCCACGGCTGACTTGGAGGCGCTGGCCGCGGCGTTATACCGCGCTTTGCAAAACTTTGGGCAGACCCCGAAGAAGCCCATTGACCCGCAACTTGCCGATGTAGGTCCTACCGTCATCCGTTTCAAGATAGAAACCCGCGTAGGGCAGCAACTCAACAAGATTCAAGCAAGGGCATTGGACTTGCAACGGGAGATGGAGTTGGAAAAGCCCCCCGTCATTTACAATCTGCGAGGGTACATCGCCGTAGATATCCCGCGCCCTGACCCACAGGCCGTTTTATTGAAGGACGTTCTGGCAAGCAGCGCCAAAAAGAAACAGGAGTTAGCTCCCATTTCTTTCCCTGCGGGTGTGGCTCCCGACGGGGACGTGCCATGGCTGAGCATCCCGCTTCTGCCGCATATGCTAGTTGGGGGTACTTCGCGCTCGGGCAAAACAATGTTCCTCTATAGCATCATTGTTTCTCTAACGAAGTTGAATACCCCGGACGAGTTGAAAATCGTCTTGATTGACCCCAAGCGGACTGATTTCAACTATTTCAGTTCATTGCCTCACCTCTACAACGGCGAGATTCTGACTGATAAGCAGCAGGCGATGGACGTGTTGCAGGACCTGCTTAATATCGAGTTAGAGCGCCGTACCGATGTGCTGGTGGAGCACGGGTGCCGGGATATTCAAGACCTGCACCGAAGCCAACCACAGATTGTCATGCCTTATGTGATAGTGGTTATTGACGAGTTTGCTGACCTGTCCGGCATCATGGACAAGAAGCAGCGGGAAGCCTTTGATATGCTCCTGGGACGTGTTGCCCAACGAGCCCGGAGCGTTGGCATTCACCTCATCATTGCCACGCAACGGCCAGATGCGAAGGTGATTTTCGGAAATCTTAAGGCTAACCTGCTCTGCAGAGTGGCTTTTCAGCTTACTTCTGGTATCGATAGCCGCATTATTTTGGATGAGAATGGGGCAGAAGACCTGATAGGCTACGGCGACATGCTACTCAAAATAGAGGGACGGATTCAGCGTTTGCAAGGGTTTTTCATCAGCACAGATGAGTTGCGAAAACTTAAATCCTAGCTTTTCCGCTCTTGGCTAATACGGCATTGAACATGACGGCAAGAAAATTAGGGCTGATTTACGCTGCCATCCATGCGGAAAGGCTGGGTTTTATCCGGGAGATATGCGAGGACTGGTCAAAACCAGAACTGCCCTTTGCCCTTGATGAGTCGATGAAGCACTTGGAAAGCGGCATGCTCTATACTTTCAAGCAAGGGGGCATACAAACTCACCGTATTGCAACGGAATTGGAGGCTCCAACCAAGGATTTCTATGACCAGTTGGACCGGACTATTTTCAGTAGACAAGGGGCCAGCATTAAAGCAAACCGGCACAATTTAGACACGGTAGACTTCATCCTAAAAAACGACCTTGACAGCACGTACTACCATCAGGCATACGCTATCAGAAAGATAAACGGCTTTCTGGATAATGAATTTGAAACCTTTGACTTTGAGAAGGCGGTCGAGGCATACCGGGTTGAATTGAAGTGCTCGGGCTTTACCAGAGTTGGCAAAGAAGACAAGGCCTGGATTGCCATTGAATCAACCAACTACTTCCTTAACCGTACCTGGGACCCCTATCTAACAAAACTGCTCCCGATAATCCACAACGTCATTTGTGAAGACTCCTACTACGCAAGCTGGCAATCCATACTGGATGAGTTGAAGACTGGTCTCGGTCTCGAAGGGATAAAAAAGCTGGAATTGGAAGCCGCACAGCTGGAATTCAACATCAAAGACAACATATTCAGTAAGTATAGCCGAACTGCCCATAAAGAGGGCTTAGTATCTGAGATAGAGCTAATTCGGAATCGAATTTTATCAGGATTGGGTCAATAGAAAGCAGGGCACTTACCCTATACCAATTGAATTATCATAGATTCTATTTCACCAATTTCTGCCAATTTTTTTAGTCAATTCAAAACTAATTTAATTAGTAACAACGTATACTTGCGGCTTACTTAACAGTTCCGCTGTATGAGAAACGTTGAATTGATACCTGTTCCGGCAATTAGCCAAAACCCAACCTTACTGCCCCTATTCAGCTATCTAGTGCCTGCTGGCTTCCCTTCGCCGGCAACGGACCACCTCGAAGGGCTCTTTGACTTGAACCGGCTGCTGCTGCGACATCCCGACGCTACCTACCTGCTACGGGTCAGCGGGGAGAGCATGGCGGGTGCTGAAATCCATACCGGCGACCTACTGGCCGTGGACAAGCATTTGGAAGCTGACCACAACCATATTGTGGTAGCCGTGGTGCACGGAGAATGCACCGTAAAGCGCTTGGTGCGTGAAGGACAGAAGTGGTGGCTCAAACCCGAAAATCCTGCCTACCAGCCTTACGAGATTACCGACACCGACGAGTTGCGGATTTGGGGCGTGGTTACCCACGTCGTGCATGAGCTAATTCCCGGCAAATTGACGGCGTTAATCCAAAGCCTCGATTAGCTATGTTCGGCCTAGTCGATTGCAACAATTTCTACGTGAGCTGCGAGCGGGTTTTTCAGCCGCGCTACGAGGGTCGGCCGGTGGTTGTGCTCAGCAACAACGATGGCAACATCATCAGCCGCTCCGCTGAGGCAAAGGCCCTGGGCCTGCAAATGGGCGACCCTTATTTTCAGGTCAAGCCCTTGCTGCAACAACACAACGTGACCGTATTTTCGAGCAATTACGCCTTGTATGGCGATATGAGCCGGCGTGTCATGTGGTATCTCGGCCAATCGGCTCCCGGCGTTGAAATCTACTCCATTGACGAGGCATTTCTGGACCTGGCCGGAATGGAAAAGCACTTGGGGAGCCTGGATGCTTTCGCCCGTAAGATTCGGGCCGGGGTTAAGGCGCGAACGGGCATTCCGACCTGCGTTGGGGTTGCACCGACCAAAACCTTAGCCAAACTGGCGAACCGCATCGCTAAGAAAAACCCGGACCTGGGCGGGGTGCTCTACCTCGACAACGCGGACCGGCGGGCCTGGGCGCTGGGGCAAGTGGCCGTGGGCGACGTGTGGGGCATCGGGCGGCAGTACGCGGCCAAACTCACCGC